>DASRUM010000274.1:0-8475 GCA_035655415.1 Pseudomonas sp. | reverse complement strand
CCGCCCAATTGGGCGGCGTTTTTGTTGGCGCAGGTCTAAACAGGCGGGTTATGTCCCACCTGGCAAGCTTACTTGCGTACGCCTTCAACCGAGATGATCAGCTCGACGCTTTCCGAGGCTGGGCCCAGGTCTTTGCTGATGTCGAAGTCCTTCAGCTTCAGCGTGGTGCTGCCCTCGAAGCCAGCACGGTAGCCGCCCCATGGGTCTTTGCCTTCACCGATAAACTTGGCGGCAATCACCACCGGTTTGGTCACGCCATTGAGGGTCAGGTCGCCGGTGATATCGGCAGTGCCTTCACCAGTGGATTTGACCGAAGTGGACGCGAAGGTCGCAGTTGGGTGCTTACTGACGTTGAGGAAGTCATCGCTGCGGATGTGCTTGTCGCGCTCGGCATGGTTGGTGTCGACGCTGGTGGTGTTCAGCGTCACGTTGACCTTGCTGTCCTGCGGCTTGGCGGCGTCGAAGCTGAAGCTGCCGTCAAAATCCTTGAACGTACCGTACAGCCAGCTGTAGCCCAGGTGGCTGATCTTGAAATTAACGAAGGCGTGCTGGCCTTGCTTGTCGATGGCGTAATCAGCCGCCATCGCTTGGCCAGCGCCGATTAGTGCGCCACCAAGTGCCAGGGCTACGAGGGTTTTCTTCAACATGGGCATGCTCCTTGTGAGTGTGGGATGGGGCTAATTCAACCCCGGAAACAGCAAACGGAACTAGCGACCGAACATCCGCGTAAGCGTACGGTCGCGATCAATAAAGTGGTGTTTCAGCGCAGCCAGGGCATGCACACCGGCGAAGATCACCAGCGCCCACGCCAGGTATTCATGCACCAGCCCGGCTACGTCTTCCTGATCAGGAATGCTGGTCAGGCTGGCCGGGACTTCAAACAAGCCGAATACCGGAATGCCGCGACCGTCTGCCGTAGAGATCAGGTAGCCGGAAATCATCAGCACAAACAGCCCAATGTAGAGAAAGCTGTGGCCCAATTTACTGGCCAGGCGGGTCATCCGCCCATGATTGGGCAAACTCGCCGGCGGCGGGCTAAACCAGCGCCACAACACCCGAGTCAGCATTACCGCAAACAGCACCAGGCCGATGCTCTTGTGCAAGTCCGGTGCGGTCTGGCGCCAGCTGCTGTAGTAGTCCAGGCCAACCATCCAGTAACCCAAACCAAACAGGCCGAACACGACCACCGCCACCAGCCAGTGCATGAGGATGCTGACCAGGCCGTAGTGAGAAGAGCTATTACGCCATTGCATTGAAAGCTTTCCGAAAGAAGAACTGAGACCGCGAGTGGAGCAAGACTAGCAACAAACCTATCGACTAAAAGCGGAAATTTTCGCTTTGAAATATCGGGAAATACGATGCGTTACTCGCCCCTTCAACTCAGCGAATTTAGTCTAGCGGTACTCGGCAAAGTTCAGCCGCCAGGCTACAGGCGGCATGATAGAGCGGATCAGCGGAGGCTTGGGTATTTGAGCGCGGTTGTGCCGTCCATCCGCTGCGGTGCTTCTGATAGGCTTGGCGCAGATGATTGCGAACCGAGGAATGAATCGAGCGATGAGCCTGAATGACCAGTGGATGCAGCGTGACCTGAAAGTGCTCTGGCACCCCTGCACGCAAATGAAGGACCACGAGCAGCTGCCGCTGGTGCCGATCAAGCGCGGCGAAGGCGTATGGCTCGAAGACTTTGACGGCAAGCGCTACCTCGATGCAGTCAGCTCCTGGTGGGTCAACGTGTTTGGCCATGCCAACCCACGGATCAATCAGCGCATCAAGGATCAGGTCGATCAGCTGGAGCATGTGATTCTCGCCGGCTTCAGCCATCAGCCGGTGATCGAGTTGTCCGAACGCCTGGTCAAAATGACCCCGGCGGGCCTGGACCGGGTGTTCTACGCCGACAACGGCTCGTCCTGCATCGAAGTCGCATTGAAGATGAGCTTTCACTACTGGCTCAACGTCGGCAAACCAGCGAAGAAGCGCTTCGTCACCCTCTCCAACAGCTACCACGGCGAAACCATCGCGGCGATGTCGGTGGGCGATGTGGCGCTGTTTACCGATACCTACAAGGCGTTGCTGCTCGACACCATCAAGGTGCCCAGCCCGGATTGCTACCACCGCCCCGACGGCATGAGCTGGGAGGAACATTCGCGCAATATGTTCGCCGCTATGGAGCAGACACTGGCCGAACATAGCCATGAAGTCGCGGCGGTAATAGTCGAGCCGCTGATCCAGGGCGCCGGCGGCATGCGCATGTACCACCCGATCTACCTCAAGCTGCTGCGCGAGGCCTGCGACCGCTACGGCGTGCACCTGATCCATGACGAGATCGCCGTGGGCTTCGGTCGCACTGGAACGATGTTCGCCTGCGAGCAGGCCGGCATCCGCCCGGATTTTCTCTGCCTGTCCAAAGCGCTTACCGGCGGCTATCTGCCGCTGGCCGCCTGTCTGACCACCGACGCGGTGTACCAGGCGTTCTACGACGACTACTCGACCCTGCGCGCCTTCCTCCACTCGCACAGCTACACCGGCAACCCGCTGGCTTGCGCGGCAGCCCTTGCGACCCTGGATATCTTCGAGCAGGACAATGTGATCGAGGCCAACAAGGCGTTAGCCACGCGGATGGCCAGCGCCACTGCACACCTGGCCGACCACCCGCATGTCGCCGAAGTACGTCAGACCGGCATGGCCCTGGCCATCGAGATGGTCCAAGACAAAGCCAGCAAAACCGCCTACCCCTGGCAGGAACGGCGCGGCCTCAAGGTGTTCCAGCACGCTCTGGAGCGCGGCGCACTGCTTCGGCCACTGGGCAGCGTGGTGTATTTCCTGCCGCCTTACGTGATCACCCCCGAGCAGATCGACTTTCTCGCGGAAGTGGCCAGCGAAGGTATCGACATCGCCACCCGCACCTCGGTCAGCGTGGCGCAAGGCAATGCCAACTATCCTGGGTTTCGCGATCCGGGCTAAGGCACTCACCCTCAGCCGGCTGTATGCGACACGGCTGAGGCGTTAAGCTTGCCGCCTCAACTGTGCCGCTGCAGCGATCAATCCATGCGCCTTTCTCGTTTCTTTATCGATGCCCCCCTCTCCCTCGGCCAGCACGAGCTGCCCGAAGCTCAGGCCCACTATATCGGCCGCGTGCTGCGGCATGCCGTGGGCGATGCGGTGCAACTATTCGATGGCAGCGGCCAGGAATACCGCGGCGAGCTGATCGAGGTTGGCAAGAAAAGCGTGCGCGTCGAGTTGCGCGAAGCCTTTGCCGGTCAGGCAGAATCACCGCTGCATATTCATCTGGGCCAAGGCCTGTCGCGCGGCGAACGGATGGATTGGGCGATTCAAAAAGCCACAGAGCTGGGCGCCAATGAAATCAGCCTGATCGTCAGCGAGCGCTGCGAAGTACGCCTCAAGGATGAGCGCGCCGACAAGCGCATGGCGCACTGGCGGCAGGTGGCAATTAGCGCCTGTGAGCAATGCGGCCGCTCGGTGCTACCGATCATTCATCCGCCCATCAGCCTGAACGACTGGCTGGGGCAGGTAACCGCCGAACTCAAGTTGGTACTGCACCCCGTTGCGGAACCCTGGGCCAGCCACCCGCAGCCTAAGTCGCTGGCCTTTCTGATCGGCCCGGAAGGCGGTCTGAACGAGAGCGAAGTCGCCCTGGCCAAGACCCAGGGCTTCCACGCCGCTCGCCTCGGCCCGCGCGTGCTGCGCACGGAAACCGCACCGGTAGTGGCATTGAGCGTGGCGCAGCAGTTGTGGGGCGATTTCTAGATAAGTTTCCGCCCAAGAAAAAGCCCGCAAACGCGGGCTTTTTCGTGCAGTACCAGTCAAATCAATCCGGCGTCTGCAAGCTTCTGCTCCAACCCGATCAGGTCTGGAATCTTCAACACCGCTTCGCCAAACTGCACCGCATCCAGCTCCAGCGGCGACAGGGCGACATCGGCACGCACCAGCTCAGCACCGACCTTGATCGAGCGCGGAATACCCTGCACCAGCACAGCAATAAACTTCACAGCAGGGCGACCGCCCAGGGCGTTGATCACCGCAACCCGAGAACCTGGGCTAACGCTGACCTGACCATCCGATGCAGCTTCGAACGACAGCAGCGGCAAGCGCAGATCACGCCAGGCAATCTGCCCGAGGAACCAGCTGGGCATGCCTTCACTGACCTGCGGCGCGCGATAAGGGATCAGCTCGGCAACCGCGACGTTTGGCAGCAACAGAGTACGGTCAGTCAGCGGCATCAACAGACCGGTAAGGCTGTTGGTGCTGTTCTGCGTGGCGACGGCTTGGATCATGGAAATTTCCTGTACAGGGCGCAGCCCCGGATTATCGACACTGCTCGGCCAGGTGATTGACCAGGGCTTCGGCCAGCTCGCGCGGATCACCGCTGAAGCTGCTATAGCCGCCTTCACGCAGGCTGTCCGGCATACTCGGGCTGGCGCAGCTGTCCGCGCGCTGCGTCCAGATCACGCTGCCCTGGCGACGCACATAGGCGGCTGCGGCGCTGCCGTCGCTGCCCATGCCACTGAAGGCGATTACACCGCTTAGCGCACCAAAATGCTGGGCCAGATTAAGCATCATCTGATCAATCGAGGGGCTGTAGGGTTCAGGCCAGCCGCGATCGGAAATCTGCATCTGGCCATCATCGCTGAAGCCCAGCTCATAACTGATCGGTACTACAACCACTTCACCACAACGTACCGCGTCGCCATGCCGCGCCGGGTTCACATGCCACTGACTGTGGCGACCCACCGCTTGCGGCAGTGCAGTCTCGAAACTCGCATCAATATGCTGGGCATACACGAACCCCACCGGCAGACCGCCCGGCAAGGCATCGAGAAAGGCTTTTACCGCCGCTGGACCGCCCAAGGACGCTGCCAGCAGCCATACCTGACGCGCCGGCTCACCGGCTACCAACGGGGTATCCGCCAGCGCAGCCGGCAGATCTAGGCGCGATGGGCGCTGCGCTTCCGCCAGCAGGGCTTCCAGGCTCGGGCCGACAGCCTGCGAGGGATCGCCGACCAGCTTCTTCAGCTTGCCGAACAAACGGCGTTCCCAGCGCGGGTAGTTTTCCGAATGACGCTCAGGTGCGTGGCCTTCACCAAACAGCACCGGAGCCGAAGCGCTCTCCATCAAGCTGTCAACCAGCGGCAAGTCTTCCGACTGGGCGAGGTCAACCAGCCACAGGTCGGTTTCGCAGGCGTTCAGGGTTTCCTGATCAAGGCGCGCCGGGTCGCTGTTCATCACCACCTGATAGCCACTGCCGGTCAACGCCTGCTGCAGCACATGACGCTGCAGCGAGGTATCGGCAATCACCGCGATGCGGGCTGCAGTTTTCTCACTCATTGCGGTTTACCGGGTGGCGGCCCACCAGTTGCTGAATGGTTTCAAGCAACAAGGACTCTTGGTAAGGCTTACCAAGGTACTCGTTGACGCCAATGTTCATGGCCCGCTCACGGTGTTTTTCACCGGTACGCGAGGTAATCATGATGATCGGCAGGTCTTTCAGACCTTCGTCGTGGCGTACCAGGGTTGCCACTTCGAAGCCGTCCATGCGTGGCATTTCGATGTCCAGCAGCATGATGTCGGGTTTGCGCTCCTGCAGCTGCGAGATGGCATCGACACCGTCCTTGGCGGTCAGCACGTTCATGCCGTTTCGCTCGAGCAGGCGACTGGTGACCTTGCGCACGGTAACCGAGTCGTCGACCACCATGACCAGGGTCGGCCGATCCGCTTCGATTTCTGCCGCCGTTGCCGACTGCTTGAGCAGACGCGGCGTCAGCTGAGTAAGCAAATGCGCATGCAGCACGCGGATAGTCGCCAGCAGGTCGAGAATGACCACCACGCGACCGTCACCGAGGATGGTCGCACCGGAAATCCCGTGTACACCGGCGAACTGCGGGCCGAGGCTCTTCACCACGATCTCGCGCGAACCGGCGAGGGAGTCGACCTGCACAGCTACGGCGTGCTCCTTGGAGCGCACCAGAATCACTGGCAGTGGCAGGCTCTGACCAACCAGTTTGGGTTGCTGACCATTGTTCAGCAGGTCGCCCAGGTAGCGCAGTTCATAGCTCTGCCCAGCGTACTCGAAGCGTGGCGCATCCGGCGCGTAGTAGGCTTCCAGCTCGTATGGGGAAACCCGCACTATACCTTCGATGGTGTTCAGCGGGATGGCGTAGAGGTCTTCACCCGACAGTACCATCAACGCGCGGTTGACCGACACAGTGAACGGCAGGCGAATGGTAAATGTGGTGCCAGTGCCCGGGATCGACTCGATGCTCATCGAGCCGCCGAGCTGTTTGACCTCGGAGTGCACCACGTCCATACCCACGCCACGCCCGGAAATCTGCGTGACCTTCTCGGCAGTGGAGAAACCGGCCTCGAGAATAAACTGCAGCACTTCGTAGTCGGTGAGGTCAGAGTCGGCGTCCATCAAACCGCGCTCGATGGCTTTACGCTTGACCGCATCCAGACGAATGCCGCCACCGTCATCGGCCAGGGTCAGGACGATATCGCCGCCCTCGCGGCCCAGCGCCAGGCGAATGGTGCCCTGCTCCGGCTTGCCGGCAGCACGGCGCACATCGGCGGCTTCGATGCCGTGGTCAACGGCGTTACGCAGCATATGCTCCAGCGGCGCGACGATACGTTCGAGTACGGTACGGTCCATCTCGCCATCGGCGTTGCCGACGACAAACTCGACCTGCTTGCCCAGCTCACCGGAAATCTGCCGCACGATACGGCGCAGACGCGGCACCAGACGGTCGAACGGCACCATGCGCGTACGCATTAGGCCTTCCTGCAGTTCGGAGTTGACCCGCGCCTGTTGCAACAACAGGGTTTCCGCATCGCGGTTACGCGCGGCCAGGGTTTCTTTCAGGTCGAGCAAGTCGGAAGCGGACTCGAACAGTGCGCGCGAGAGCTGCTGCAATTGCGAGTGACGGTCCATTTCCAGCGGGTCGAAATCCTCATAGCCCATACGCTCGGCTTCAGCCTCAATACGGCTGAGAATTTGCGCCTGGGTTTCGGTATCGAGGCGACGCAACTGATCGCGCACGCGGTCGATGGTGGCTTCCATCTCACTCAGGGTGAAACCGAAGTCACTGACCTGCTGCTCGACCCGGCCACGGAAAATCGATGTCTCACCGGCCAGGTTGACCAGACCTTCGAGCAATTCGGCCGGCACCTTGACCAATTCCTGCGGCGCACGCCGCGAGGCCGCTTCCTGCGCTGCTTCCTCAGCACGACGGACAAACGGCAGCACTTTGGCCACCAGTTCCTGTGCCGGCATGGCACTGGCTGCAACAATCGGGGCGTTCAGTTCCGGCAGGCGCGAGGCTTGCTCGGCGACTGGCGCAGGCGCTTGCTGGCTCGCCGTATCGGCCGCCAGGCTGTCATTCAGCCGCTGACGCAGTGCGTCGAGCTCCTGCTGCAAGCCTTCGAAGCCCGACTGCACATCGACAAACAAGCTCTGCGGCCAAGGCGCGCCCTGGGTTTGCGCTTCGGTCAGATGCTGTTCGAGGCTGTGGGTCAGGTCGCCCAGGCGCTTCTGCCCAGCCAAACGCGCACCACCTTTGAGGGTGTGCAGAATGCGCAGCATATCGTCGATGGCGGCGCCGTCTTCACGATCAGCCTCCCAGCGGCCGATAGCCACTTCCATGGCTTCCAGCAGGTCATCACCTTCCTCAAGGAAGATGTCGAGGATGTCGGATTCGGCATCGTCATCCTGCTGGGTTTCGGCGGCCTTGAGGGCTACCGACGACGGCATGCTCAGCTGCTCATCCGGGTTGGCGCGAAACCGCTTGATGGTTTCGATCAGCGCCTCGCCACTCGGCACGCCGCGCTTGCCGCGTACTGCTTCGAGCATCTCGGCCAGGCTGTCGTGACAAGCCTGAAGCAGAGTAAACAGGTCCTGACTGGCGCGCAAACGGCCTTGACCAAGGCCTTCGTAGAGGAATTCCAGCTCGTGGGCCAGGTCACCGATTTCACGGATCTCGGCCATGCGTGCACCACCCTTGAGGGTGTGCAGATCACGCTGTAGCGACTCCAACTCCAGGCTGTTGTTGACGTCGCCCGTCCAACGTTGCAACGCCGCACCGGCGCTGTCGATGATGTCGAAACCTTCCTCAAGGAAGATTTCGACCAGTTCTGGATCGCGATCGTCATCAAGTACGGCAGGTGCCGCAGCAGCGACCGGCGATGGGGTGGGCTCGGGGATCGCAGCAAACTCGACTTCGGCTTCAGCGTCAAACTCGACCAGTGGTTGCTCGTCGAACTCGGCAGCCGGCAGCTCGATCGATTCGATCTCCAGCGACTCGGTCGCCAAGGGTTCGATATCTACCGGTTCCTGCGACGCATCCGCCAGGATGCCAAAGTCGATCTCTTCTTCTATCTCAGGCAGCTCAGCAAGCTCGGGCTCTGCCAAGTCGAACGACTCGATCATCGGCAAGGCTTCGGCTTCGGCTTCGGCTTCGGCTTCGG
>DASRUM010000273.1:0-4257 GCA_035655415.1 Pseudomonas sp. | reverse complement strand
GGTGCCGACATGATCTTCCCGGAAGCGATCACCGAATTGGCGATGTACAAGACCTTCGCCGACCGAGTGAAAGCGCCGATTCTGGCCAATATCACCGAGTTCGGTGCCACGCCGCTGTACACCACCGAAGAGCTGGCCTCGGTGGATGTTGGCCTGGTGCTGTACCCGCTGTCGGCCTTTCGCGCCATGAACAAGGCGGCCGAGAACGTCTACACGGCCGTGCGTCGCGACGGCACCCAGAGAAACGTGGTCGACACCATGCAAACCCGCATGGAGCTGTACGAGCGCATCAATTACCACGCCTTCGAGCAGAGCCTCGACGCGCTGTTTGCCGCCAAAAAATAACCGGAACGCAGGTCTTAGCCGCCTGCTTAAAAGAACGACCGACCGGATCGGATGAGGAGAGATAAGCGATGAGTGCGACCCCAGAAACCACCCCAGGCTTCAAACCGAAAAAATCCGTGGCCCTGAGCGGTACCACGGCTGGTAACACCGCACTGTGCACGGTCGGCCGTACTGGCAACGACCTGCATTACCGCGGTTATGACGTGCTCGACTTCGCCAATCGCTGCGACTTCGAAGAAATCGCCCACCTGCTGGTCCACGGCAAGCTGCCAAACGCTGTAGAACTGGCGGGCTACAAGGCCAAACTCAAGGCCCTGCGTGGTTTGCCTGCAGCACTGAAGGTCTCGCTCGAGCAACTGCCGCCGTCCGCCCATCCGATGGATGTGATGCGCACCGCCGTATCCGTGCTGGGTTGCGTGTCGCCGGAGAAGGACGATCACAACCACCCGGGCGCCCGGGATATCGCCGACAAGCTGATGGCTTCGCTGGGTTCCGCATTGTTGTACTGGTATCACTTCAGCCACAACGGCAAGCGCATCGATGTGGAAACCGATGACGACTCCATCGGCGGCCACTTCCTGCATCTGCTGCACGGTGAGAAGCCACGCGAGTCCTGGGTGCGCGCCATGCACACCTCGCTCAATCTGTATGCCGAGCACGAGTTCAACGCCTCCACGTTCACCTCACGGGTGATCGCCGGCACCGGTTCTGACATGTACAGCTGCATTGCCGGTGGTATCGGCGCGCTGCGTGGGCCCAAGCACGGTGGTGCCAACGAAGTGGCCTTCGAGATTCAGAAGCGCTACGACAATCCGGATGAGGCCGAGGCCGATATCCGTGCCCGCGTCGAGAAGAAAGAAGTGGTGATTGGCTTTGGCCACCCGGTGTACACCGTGGCCGACCCGCGCAACAAGGTGATCAAAGAAGTGGCGCGTGAGCTGTCCGCCGAGCAGAGCAACAGCAAGATGTTCGACATTGCCGAGCGCCTGGAAACCATCATGTGGGACATCAAGAAAATGTTCCCCAACCTCGATTGGTTTAGCGCCGTCAGCTACCATATGATGGGTGTGCCCACCGCCATGTTCACCCCGCTGTTCGTGATTGCCCGTACCTCGGGCTGGTCGTCCCACGTGATCGAGCAACGCATCGACGGCAAGATCATCCGTCCGAGCGCCAACTACACCGGTCCCGAAGACCTCAAGTTCGTGCCGCTCAAGGATCGCAAATAATCATGAACAGTCTGCTGAATACTCAGTACCGCAAGCCTCTGCCCGGCACGGCGCTGGACTACTTCGACACCCGCGAGGCGGTGGATGCCATCGCCCCCGGCGCCTATGCCAAGCTGCCCTACGTATCCCGCGTGCTGGCCGAGCAGTTGGTGCGCCGCTGCGAGCCGGCCGCCCTGACCGATTCGCTCAAGCAACTGATCGAGCGCAAGCGCGATCTGGATTTCCCTTGGTACCCGGCGCGGGTGGTCTGCCACGACATTCTCGGGCAGACCGCGCTGGTCGATCTGGCAGGCCTGCGTGATGCCATCGCCGAGAAGGGCGGTGACCCGTCCAAAGTCAATCCGGTGGTGCCGACCCAACTGATCGTCGACCACTCCCTGGCCGTGGAGGCCGCGGGCTTCGACCCGGATGCTTTCGCCAAGAACCGCGCCATCGAAGATCGTCGCAACGAGGACCGTTTCCACTTTATTGAGTGGACCAAGACCGCGTTCAAGAACGTCGACGTAATCCCGGCCGGCAACGGCATCATGCACCAGATCAACCTGGAGAAAATGAGCCCGGTGATCCAGGCGCGCGGTGGTGTGGCCTTCCCCGATACCTGCGTGGGTACCGACTCGCACACCCCGCACGTTGATGCTCTGGGCGTGATCGCCATCGGCGTCGGCGGCCTGGAAGCCGAAACTGTGATGCTCGGCCTGCCGTCGATGATGCGCCTACCCGACATCGTCGGCGTGCAGCTCACTGGCAAACGCCAGCCTGGCATTACCGCCACCGACATAGTCCTGGCCATCACCGAGTTCTTGCGCAAGGAGCGCGTGGTCGGCGCCTGGGTCGAGTTCTTCGGCGCGGGTGCGGACAGCCTGTCGATCGGCGACCGTGCGACCATTTCCAACATGTGCCCGGAATACGGCGCCACCGCTTCGATGTTCTACATCGACCAGCAAACCATCGATTACCTTAAGCTCACCGGTCGTGAGCCGGAGCAGATCGAGCTGGTAGAGAACTACGCCAAGACCACCGGTCTGTGGGCTGATGCCCTGGTCAGCGCCGAGTACGAGCGGGTACTGAGCTTTGATCTGTCTACCGTTGTGCGCAACATGGCTGGCCCGTCCAACCCGCACAAGCGCCTGCCGACTTCGGCACTGCAAGAGCGCGGTATTGCCGACGAAGCCAAGCTGGCCTCCGGCAAGGTCGAGGAAGCCGAAGGCCTGCTGCCAGATGGCGCGGTGATCATCGCCGCCATCACCAGCTGCACCAACACCTCCAACCCGCGCAACGTGGTGGCCGCCGGTCTGCTGGCGAAGAAGGCCAACGAGCTGGGTCTGCTGCGCAAGCCGTGGGTCAAGACGTCCTTCGCTCCGGGCTCCAAGGTCGCCAAGCTGTACCTGGAAGATGCCGGTCTGCTGTCGGAGCTGGAAAAGCTCGGCTTCGGCATTGTCGGCTATGCCTGCACCACCTGTAACGGCATGTCCGGTGCTCTGGATCCGGTAATCCAGCAGGAAATCATCGACCGCGACCTGTACGCCACTGCGGTACTGTCCGGTAACCGCAACTTCGACGGTCGTATCCACCCCTACGCCAAGCAGGCCTTCCTGGCCTCGCCGCCGCTGGTCGTGGCCTACGCCATCGCCGGTACCGTGCGCTTTGATATCGAGCAGGACGTGCTGGGTACCGATAAAGCGGGCAACCCGATCACCCTGAAGGATCTGTGGCCGAGCGACGAGGAAATCGACTCCATCGTTGCTGCCTCGGTGAAACCGGAGCAGTTCAAGCAGATCTATATCCCGATGTTCGATCTGGGCACCATTGAGGAAGCGGAAAGCCCGCTGTACGACTGGCGCCCGATGTCCACCTACATCCGCCGTCCGCCTTACTGGGAAGGCGCGCTGGCCGGTGAGCGTACCCTCAAGGGCATGCTGCCGCTGGCAATCCTGCCGGACAACATCACCACCGACCACCTGTCGCCGTCCAACGCGATCCAGATGAACTCGGCCGCCGGTGAATACCTGCACAAGATGGGCCTGCCCGAGGAGGACTTCAACTCCTACGCCACTCACCGCGGCGACCACCTGACGGCGCAGCGCGCTACTTTCGCCAACAAAGAACTGGTCAATGAAATGGCCGTTGTTGACGGCGTAGTGAAGAAAGGTTCGCTGGCCCGTGTCGAGCCGGAAGGCAAGGTCATGCGCATGTGGGAAGCGATCGAAACCTACATGAACCGTAAACAGAACCTGATCATCGTTGCCGGTGCTGACTACGGTCAGGGCTCGTCGCGTGACTGGGCGGCCAAGGGCGTGCGCCTGGCTGGCGTGGAAGTGATCGTCGCCGAAGGCTTCGAGCGCATCCACCGCACCAACCTGGTCGGCATGGGCGTGCTGCCAGTCGAGTTCAAGCCGGGCACCACCCGCCTGACCCTTGGTCTGGACGGCACCGAGACCTATGACATCCAGGGTGATGTGTCGCCACGCAGCGACCTGACCCTGGTGGTCAACCGTCGCAATGGTGACGTGGTCAAGGTGCCGGTGATCTGCCGTCTGGATACCGCTGCCGAAGTCAACGTCTACAACGCTGGCGGCGTGCTGCAGCGCTTTGCTCAGGACTTCCTCGAGTCTACGGTGGCAGTTTAAGCGCAGTGTTGTGGGAGGGGCTTTAGCCGCGAGCTTTTTAAAGCTAAATCGCGGCT
>DASRUM010000272.1:0-8944 GCA_035655415.1 Pseudomonas sp. | reverse complement strand
GTCGGAACTGATCGATGCCATCGCTGCATCTGCTGATATCCCAAAAGCTGTTGCCGGCCGTGCGCTGGACGCAGTAATTGAATCCGTTACTGGCGCTCTGAAGGCTGGTGACTCCGTAGTACTGGTTGGCTTCGGCACTTTCGCTGTTAAATAGCGTGCTGCTCGCACTGGCCGTAACCCACAAACTGGTAACCCGATCAGCATCGCTGCTGCCAAGATTCCAGGCTTCAAAGCCGGTAAAGCTCTGAAAGACGCTGTCAACTAAGCTTCTTTCGGTTTTGCCCAGCAGATCAGTTGAATGGCTGATCTGACGCGAGGCGGGATGTTCAGTCAGGCATACCTCGCTGAACACAACGAATCAGTTGCTTGAGCTCGATCCGCTTCGCCAGTTACGAGAAGGCGCATCCACTGATGCGCCTTTCTTCTATCCGGATTTTACCCACACTGCGCGACTGCTTTATTTGTACAGTCGTTCTGGGGGACGCATGCTGCAAAACATCAGGGACAATTCACAGGGTTGGATTGCCAAAACAATCATCGGCATCATTGTCGCGCTGCTCGCGCTGACGGGTGTGGATGCCATTTTTACCAGCACCAGTAATAGCCAGAATGCCGCTGAAGTGAATGGCGAGAAGATCACTTCCGCCGAGCTCAGCCAGGCTGTTGAGATGCAGCGTCGTCAATTGCTGCAACAGTTGGGGCGCGATTTCGATGCCTCCCTGCTGGACGAGAAGCTGCTGCGTGAAGCCGCCCTGAATGGTCTGGTTGAGCGTACCTTGCTGCTCGATAGCGCCAAAGACGCCAAGTTCGCCTTTTCGCAACAGGCGCTGGATCAGCTGATCCTGAAAACACCTGAGTTTCTTGTCGATGGTCAGTTCAACGCTGAGCGTTTCGATCAGGTTATCCGTCAGCTGGGCTACAGCCGCTTGCAGTTCCGCCAGATGCTTGAGCAGGAAATGCTCATCGGTCAGCTGCGCGCAGGCCTGGCCAACAGCGGTTTTGTCACTGATGCTCAGGTACAAGCTTTTGCCGCCCTGGAAAAGCAGACCCGCGACTTCGCCACTCTGACCCTCAAAGCTGATCTGGATGCAGTCACGCTCAGCGATGACGACATCAAGGCGTACTACGACGCTCAGGCTAGCGAGTTCATGAGCCCCGAGCAGGTTGTGCTGGAATACGTCGAGTTGAAGAAGGATGCCTTCTTTGATCAGGTTGAAGTCACCGATGAAGAGCTGCAAAGTGCTTATCAGAGTGAAATCGCCAACCTCGCCGAACAGCGCCGTGCCGCGCACATTCTGGTTGAGGTCAACGATAAGCTGAATGACGAACAAGCCCAGGCCAAACTGGTCGCGGTGCAGAAACGTCTGGAGCAGGGCGAAGATTTCGCCGCGCTGGCCAAAGAAGTCTCCGATGACTCGGGTTCGGCAGGTGAGGGTGGTGATCTGGGCTTTGCCGGCCCGGGCGTGTACGACCCAGCCTTTGAAGAAGCGCTGTATGCGCTGGATGAGAATGCTGTGTCTGCACCAGTGCGCAGTGAGTTCGGCTGGCACCTGATTAAGCTCCTGGGCGTTCAGGCACCTGAAGTACCGAGCTTCGCCAGCCTGGAAGAGAAACTGCAGCGCGACCTCAAGGCGCGTCAGGTTGAGCAGCGCTTTGTCGAAGTCTCCAAAGACCTCGAAGACGCCGCGTTTGAGGCTTCTGATCTGGCCCAGCCAGCTCAGGAATTGGGCCTGCAGGTCAAGACTACTGAGGCGTTCGGACGTCAGGGTGGCACTGAAGGTCTGACCGCTAATCGTCAGGTGATTCAGGCGGCATTCAGCGATGAAGTGCTGGAAGACGGCAGCAACAGCAGTGTGATCGAGCTCGACCCGAACACTGTGGTAGTGGTGCGCGTTAAAGAGCACAACAAACCTGAGCAGCTGCCGCTTGAGCAGGTTGCCGATAGCATCCGCGCCCAGCTGACCAAGGTTCGCGCAAGCGAAGCCGTGAAAGCTAAGGGTGAAGAGCAGTTGGCTGCTCTGCGCGACGGTCAGACGCCGGTTACCCAGGCCGATGCTGCGCAAGGCTGGAATGTGGTCGAAGCGGCCACTCGTAGCCAGGAAGGTGTTGAGCCGGTGGTGCTGCAGGCGTTGTTCCGCATGCCCAAGCCTGAAGCGGCCGACAAGCCGACCTTCGCCGGCCTCAGCCTGAGCAACGGTGATTTTATGATCATCCGTCTCAATGGCGTGAGCCAGCCGCAGCAAACGCTGTCGGATGAGGATAAGGCCATGTACAGCCGCTTCCTTGCCTCGCGCGTCGGTCAGCAGGACTTCGAAGCGTTCCGCCAGCAACTGGAAGAGACAGCGGATATCGAACGTTTCTGATCGATATCGCTGACGTAATAAAAAGGCCGCTTAATTAAGCGGCCTTTTTTATTGCTGCGATTTAACTGTTTACTCTTCCATGGCGCCCATGGCGGTGGTGTTGAAGCCGCCGTCGACGTACATGATCTCGCCGCTGACGCCCGAGGCCAGATCGGAGCAGAGGAAGGCGCCGGCGTTGCCGACTTCATCAATGGTCACGTTGCGGCGCAGTGGGGTCTGCTTCTCGTTGGCAGCGAGCATCTTGCGGAAGCTCTTGATCCCGGAGGCCGCCAGGGTGCGGATTGGGCCAGCGGAGATGGCGTTGACGCGGGTGCCTTCTGGGCCGAGGCTGCCGGCCAGGTAACGTACACCGGCTTCCAGGCTGGCTTTGGCCATGCCCATAACGTTGTAGTTGGGCATGGTGCGCTCGGCGCCCAGGTAGGACAGGGTCAGCAGGCTGCCATTGCGGCCTTTCATCATCTCGCGGCCGGCTTTGGCCAGGGCGACGAAGCTGTAGGCACTGATGTCGTGAGCGATGCGGAAGCCTTCGCGGGTGGTGACGTCGGTGAAGTCGCCGTCCAGCTGATCGCCAGGGGCAAAACCAACGGAGTGAACGATGCAATCCAGACCGTCCCACTTCTTGCTCAGGGCTTCGAATACCGAGGCGATTTCCTCATCGTTGGCCACATCGCAAGGGAAGCACAGCTCAGGACCTGAGCCCCAATCAGCGGCAAAGCCTTCGACGCGGCCTTTGAGCTTTTCGTTCTGGTAGGTGAAGGCCAGTTCGGCGCCTTCACGGTGCATGGCTGCCGCGATGCCGGAGGCGATGGACAGTTTGCTGGCGACGCCAACGATCAGTACGCGCTTGCCGCTTAGAAAACCCATTTGTGTCGTTCCTCTTCCTGTCTGCAGGGAATTAGTCAGCTGGGACCATAAAGGCCGCTTCCAGCAACTGCTGTGTATAGATGTCCTGTGGCGCGGCAAAGACACGTGCCGCCGGGCCTTGCTCGACCACTTTGCCCTGTTTGACCACCATCACCTGGTGACTCAAGGCCCTGACTACCGCGAGGTCGTGGCTGATAAACAGGTAGGTCAGGTTGTATTTGGCCTGCAGCGAGCGTAGCAGCTCGACCACCTGGCGCTGCACGGTGCGGTCGAGGGCCGAGGTCGGCTCATCCAGCAGGATCAGCGCGGGTTTGAGCACCAAGGCGCGGGCGATGGCAATGCGTTGGCGCTGGCCACCGGAGAACTCGTGGGGATAGCGATGGCGAGTTTCCGGGTCCAGGCCCACTTCCACTAGGGCAGCGATAATCGCCTGTTCCTGCTCGGCTTCGCTGCCCATGCGGTGGATCTGCAAGCCCTCGCCGACAATCTGGCCAACACACATACGCGGACTGAGGCTGCCGAAGGGGTCCTGAAACACCACCTGCATCTGTCGGCGCAGCGGGCGTACATCCTCTTGTGACAGGCTGTCGATGGCCTTGCCCTGGAAGCGGATGCCGCCCTGGCTGCCGAGCAGACGCAGAATCGCCAGACCCAAGGTGGATTTACCCGAGCCGCTTTCGCCGACGATGCCCAGGGTATGACCCTGCGGCAGGCTGAAGTCGATGCCGTCCACTGCTTTGACATGGTCGACCGTGCGGCGCAGCAGACCCTTTTTGATCGGGAACCAGACGCGCAGGTTGTCGATTTCCAGCATGGTTTTGCCAGGTGGCTGATCGACCGGGCCACCCGTGGGCTCGGCGCCCAGCAGCTCACGGGTGTAGGGGTGTTGTGGGTCTTTAAACAGCGTTTCGCAGGCCGCCTGTTCGACGATATGCCCGCGCTGCATCACGCAGACGCGATGGGCAATGCGTCGCACCAGGTTGAGGTCGTGGCTGATCAGCAGAATCGCCATGCCCAGGCGCGCCTGCAGGTCCTTAAGCAGCTCGAGGATCTTCAGCTGCACGGTGACGTCCAGCGCAGTGGTTGGTTCGTCGGCGATCAGCAGTTCCGGCTCGTTGGCCAGGGCCATGGCGATTACCACGCGCTGGCGTTGGCCGCCTGACAGTTCATGTGGGTAGGTCTTGAGGCGCTTGTGCGGTTCGGGAATACCGACCAGCTCAAGCAGCTCCAGGGTACGTGCGGTGGCTGCTTTGCCACGCAGGCCTTTGTGCAGGGCCAGCACCTCGTTGATCTGCTTCTCGATGCTGTGCAGCGGATTCAGCGAGGTCATGGGCTCCTGAAAGACCATGGCGATGCGGTTGCCACGAATGCCGCGCAGTTTGTTCTCGTTTAGTTTGAGCAGGTCTTGCCCAGCGTAGTGAATGCTGCCGCTAGGGTGCTGAGCCAGCGGGTAGGGCAGCAGGCGCAGGATTGAGTGTGCGGTAACCGATTTGCCCGAGCCGCTTTCGCCGACCAGGGCCAGGGTTTCGCCGCGCTTGATATCGAAGCTGACACCTTCCAGCACACGCTGTTTCAGGCTGCCGGTGACGAATTCGACAGCCAGGTCACGGACTTCGATGAGGGTGTTGGAGTCGGTCATGTCATTTCCTCGGATCGAAGGCATCGCGCGCCGCTTCGCCGATAAACACCAGCAGGCTGAGCATCAGGGCGAGCACGGCAAAGGCGCTGATACCGAGCCAGGGCGCCTGCAGATTGGATTTGCCCTGAGCCACCAGCTCGCCGAGTGACGGCGCGCCAGGCGGCAGGCCGAAGCCAAGGAAATCCAGCGCGGTGAGGGTGCCGATCGCGCCAGTGAGGATAAACGGCATAAAGGTCATGGTGGAGATCATCGCGTTGGGCAGGATATGGCGGAACATGATCGAGCCGTTCTGCATGCCCAGGGCGCGGGCGGCGCGCACGTATTCCAGATTGCGCCCACGCAGGAACTCGGCGCGCACCACATCCACCAGGCTCATCCAGGAGAACAGCAGCATGATGCCCAGCAGCCACCAGAAGTTCGGCTGCACGAAGCTGGCGAGGATGATCAGCAGATAGAGCACCGGCAGCCCGGACCAGATTTCCAGAAAACGCTGCCCGACCAAGTCGACCCAGCCGCCATAAAAGCCCTGCAGGGCGCCGGCAAACACGCCGATCACCGAACTGGCGAGGGTCAGGATCAGGGCAAACAGCACGGAGATGCGGAAGCCATAGATCACCCGCGCCAATACATCGCGGCCCTGGTCATCGGTGCCCAGCAGGTTTTCCGCCGACGGCGGCGCCGGGGCGGGCACTTGCAGGTCGTAATTGATGCTGGAGTAGCTGTAGCGGATCGGCGGCCAGATCATCCAGCCGTCCTTTTCCTTTATCAGCTCCTGGATATACGGGCTCTTGTAGTTGGCCTGCAGCGGGAATTCGCCGCCGAAGGTGGTTTCCGGGTAGCGCTTGAATACCGGGAAATACAGTTCGCTGTCGTAGCTCACCACCAGCGGTTTGTCGTTGGCGATCAGCTCGGCGCCGAGGGTGACGAAGAACAGCGCGAGGAAGATCCACAGCGACCACCAGCCGCGCTTGTGCGCCTTGAACAGCTGGAAGCGGCGTTGATTGATTGGGGAAAGTTTCATCTCAACCCTCCCGGCTTTCGAAGTCGATACGCGGATCGACCAGGGTGTAGGTAATGTCGCCGATCAATTTCACCACCAGGCCCAGCAACGTGAAGATAAACAGGGTGCCGAATACCACCGGGTAGTCGCGGTTGATGGCGGCCTCGAAACTCATCAGGCCCAGGCCGTCGAGGGAGAAGATCACCTCGATCAGCAATGAGCCGGTAAAGAAAATGCCGATAAAGGCCGCTGGGAAGCCGGCGATGATGATCAGCATGGCGTTACGGAACACATGGCCGTAGAGCACGCGGTTGTTACTCAGCCCCTTGGCGCGGGCAGTGACCACGTACTGCTTGTTGATCTCATCGAGAAAGCTGTTTTTGGTTAGCAGCGTCAGGGTGGCGAAGTTGCCGATCACCAGCGCCGTGACGGGCAGCGCCAGGTGCCAGAAATAGTCGAGCAGCTTGCCGGTAAAGCTCAGTTCGTCGAAGTTGTTTGAGGTCAGCCCGCGCAGCGGGAACCAGTCCCAGTAGCTGCCGCCGGCAAACAGCACGATCAGCAGGATGGCGAAGAGGAAAGCGGGGATGGCGTAGCCGACGATGATCATCGAGCTGGTCCACACGTCGAAGGCGCTACCGTGGCGGGTGGCCTTGGCGATGCCCAGCGGAATCGACACCAGGTACATGATCAGCGTGCTCCATAGCCCCAGGGAGATCGACACCGGCATCTTCTCGATGATCAGGTCGATAACCTCGGCATCGCGGAAGAAGCTCGAGCCAAAGTCCAGCTGCGCATAGCTCTTGAGCATCAACCAGAAGCGTTCCGGGGCGGATTTATCGAAGCCATACATGCGCTCGATTTCCGCCACCAGCTCCGGGTCCAGACCCTGGGCGCCGCGGTAGTTAGAACCGGCCACCGAGACTTCGGCGCCGCCGCCGGCAATCCGGCTGGTGGCACCGTCAAAGCCTTCCAGCTTGGCGATCATCTGCTCGACCGGACCACCGGGGGCGGCCTGGATGATGATGAAGTTGATCAGCAGAATGCCGAACAGCGTGGGGATGATCAGCAGTAGCCGACGAAAGATATACGCCAGCATCTTATTGCTCCACGTCTGTGGCGGGATGAGCGGCCGCTTCGTCGGCCGCTGCTTCTGGTGCTGCTTCATCGGGGAAGTCGCGGGCCCACCAGGTGTGCAGGCCTATATCGTACTGCGGGGTGACCTTGGGGTGCTCGAAACGGTTCCAGTAGGCCACGCGCCAGGTTTTGATATGCCAGTTGGGCACCACGTATTGGCCCCACAGCAGCACGCGGTCGAGGGCGCGAGTATGGGTGATCAGGCTCTTGCGCGAGTCGGCGTTGATCAGGCCCTCGACCAGCTTGTCCACTGCCGGGTCTTTCAGGCCGATAAAGTTGCGGCTACCGGGGTTGTCGGCGCTGCTGGAGTGCCAGTATTCGCGCTGCTCGTTGCCGGGCGAGTTGGACTGGCCAAAGCCGCCGACGATCAGGTCAAAGTCGCGCGAACGCAGGCGGTTGATGTACTGGGACACGTCCACACGGCGGATCACCAGGTCGATGCCCAGATCAGCCAGGTTGCGTTTGAATGGCAGCAGGATGCGTTCGAATTCGGTTTGCGCCAGCAGAAACTCGAAGCTCACCGGCTTGCCCGTGCTGTCGAGCATCTTGTCGCCATCCACGCGCCAGCCGGCTTCTTGCAGCAACTGGTAAGCGCGGCGTTGCTGCTCACGAATGATGCCGCTGCCATCGGTGACAGAGGGCTGGTACTCGTCGGTAAATACCTGCGGCGGAATCTGCGCGCGCAATGGCTCCAGCAGCTTCAGCTCGTCTGCTGAGGGCAGGCCGACGGAGGCCAGTTCGGAGTTGTCGAAGTAGCTGCGGGTGCGGGTGTAGGCGCCGTTGAATAGCTGCCGATTGGCCCATTCGAAATCAAACAGCAGGCCCAGAGCTTCACGCACGCGGCGGTCGGCGAACAGCGGGCGGCGGGTGTTGAAGATAAAGCCCTGCATGCCGGTGGGGTTGTGGTTGGCGATCTCTTCCTTGATCAGCTGGCCGTTGGCAACTGCAGGGCTGTTATAGGCGGTGGCCCAGTTCTTTGCGCTGATTTCCAGCCAGTAGTCGAACTGCCCAGCCTTGAGCGCTTCCAGGGCGACGGTGTTGTCGCGGTAGTAGTCAATTTCCAGGGTGTCGAAGTTATAGAAACCGCGATTGACCGGCAGGTCCTTGCCCCACCAGTCCTTGACCCGCTCATAGCGGATCGAGCGGCCGGCCTGCACGTCCGCCACCTTGTAGGGCCCGCTGCCCAGTGGCACGTCGAGGTTGCCCTTGCTGAAATCACGCTCGGCCCACCAGTGTTTTGGCAGCACCGGCAGTTGGCCGACGATCAACGGTAGCTCACGGTTACCGGCATGCTTGAAGACAAAACGCACGCGGTGGGGGCTTTCGATCTCTACCTTGTCGACATCGGCGTAGTAGCCGCGGTACATCGGCGCGCCTTTGCTCATCAGGGTTTCAAAGGTGAATTTGACGTCTTCGGCGGTCACTGGCTGGCCGTCGTGGAAACGGGCTTCGGGGCGCAGGTAGAAGCGTACCCAGGCATTGTCCGGGGCTTTCTCGATCTTTTCGGCGATCAGGCCGTATTCGGTAAAGGGTTCATCCAGACCGTGGCGGGTCAGGGTGTCGTAGATCATGCCGATATCGTCGGCCGGCACGCCCTTGTTGATAAAGGGATTGAGGCTATCGAAGCCGCCGAAACCGGCTTGGCGCAGGGTGCCGCCTTTGGGCGCATCCGGGTTGACGTAGTCGAAGTGCTTGAAATTGGCCGGGTACTTGGGCGGCTCGTCATACAGGGTTTGTGCGTGCTTGGGGCCGGCCAGGGCCAGGCTGGCAACGCTAAGCAGGGCAATGCCGCTGACGTGGATAAACAGGGCGCGCAATGCATGGGTCATTCAGCGTTCTCCATGGATTTCAGCCACCAGGTACGCAGGCCCAGGGTGTAGGGCGGCGTGGTGACGAAGGCAAATCGGTTGCGGTAAGCCAGGCGGTGGTAATCGATATACCAGT
>DASRUM010000271.1:0-13167 GCA_035655415.1 Pseudomonas sp. | reverse complement strand
TCGCCGACGATCCCAAACCCAACGAGCGTGACGAGCAATCTTCCAGGAGCAATAACCAATGACCACGTTCTGGAGTTGGTACGTAACCATTCTGTCTCTGGGCACCATCTTTGCCCTGACTTGGCTGATCTTCGGCACCCGTAAGGGTCAGCGCGAAGAAACCACCGAAGAAACCGTCGGCCATTCCTTCGACGGTATCGAAGAGTTCGACAACCCGCTGCCCAAGTGGTGGTTCATGCTATTTGTCGGCACCATCATCTTTGCCCTCGGCTACCTGGCGCTCTACCCGGGCCTGGGTAACTGGAAAGGTCTGCTGCCAGGCTACGACTACCTCGACACCAAGGCCAAAACGCCCTTCGCCACCAATATCGAAATCGCTGGTGGTGTAGAGCGCAATGCGGGCTGGACCGGCGTGCATCAGTGGGAAAAGGAAATGGCTAAAGCTGAAGGCCAATACGGCCCGATCTTCGCCAAATATGCTGCCATGCCGATCGAGCAAGTGGCCCAGGACGAGCAAGCGCTGAAAATGGGCGGTCGCCTGTTTGCTTCCAACTGCTCGGTCTGCCACGGCTCCGACGCCAAAGGCGCATATGGCTTCCCGAACCTGACCGACAACGATTGGCTGCATGGCGGCGAGCCGGAAACCATCAAGACCACCATTATGGCTGGCCGCCAAGGCGTAATGCCTGCGCAGCTGCCGGTGATCGGTGAGGAAGGTATCCGCAATGTGGCTGGCTATATCCGCACACTCTCCGGTTTGAAAAACCCGGAAGGTATCGAGGTTGACCTTGCCGCAGGTCAAGACATCTTCGCGACTACTTGTGCAGTCTGTCATGGCGCTGAAGGTAAGGGCCAACAGGCCATGGGCGCACCCAACCTGACCGACAAAACCTGGCTCTACGGCTCCAGTTTTGCTCAGGTACAACAAACTCTGCGCTATGGCCGTAACGGCAAGATGCCAGCCCAGGCTGACTTCCTGGGCAACGATAAGGTGCATCTGCTGGCGGCTTACGTGTACAGCCTGTCGCAAGCAAAAATCGAGAAGTGATTCTCCAGCCTGGCCTGACAGGCGCGACCGCAGGTCGCACCTGTCAGGCAATTGTCAGGCGTACCATAGCGCAAGAGCCCGTATGACCCCGGCCGGCACGTATCGACCAGGGCAGCCAATCAACCGCCGTGGTACGAACTGATGAGTGCACAGATTCCAGTTAAAGACGTCACCCCTGCCAAGGTCGAAGTTGTTGACCTGTACGCCAACCGCGAAAAGATCTACACCCGCTCCTTCACCGGCATCTTCCGCAACTTGCGCATGCTCGGTGGCGCAGCCCTCTTCCTGTTGTACTTCGGCACCGTATGGTTGACCTGGAATGGCCGTCAGGCCGTCTGGTGGAACCTGCCGGAGCGCAAGTTCTATATTTTCGGCTCCACCTACTGGCCGCAGGATTTCGTCCTGCTCTCGGCGCTGTTGATCATCGCCGCCTTCGGCCTGTTCTTTATCACCGTGTTTGCTGGCCGCGTGTGGTGCGGCTACACCTGCCCGCAAAGCGTATTCACCTGGGTATTCATGTGGGCGGAAAAGGTCACCGAAGGTGATCGCAACCAGCGCATGAAGCTCGACAAGGCACCGATGACCACGCAGAAATTTCTGCGCAAGCTGGCCAAGCACGGCATCTGGGTCGGCGTGTCGCTGGTCACCGCGATCACTTTCGTCGGCTACTTCACGCCGATTCGCGAACTAATCCCCGAGCTGTTCACCCTGCAAGCGGGCGGCTGGGCGCTGTTCTGGGTCGGCTTCTTTACCCTCGCCACCTACGGCAACGCCGGCTACCTGCGTGAGCAAGTGTGCATCTACATGTGCCCCTATGCGCGCTTCCAGAGCGTGATGTTCGACCAAGACACCCTGATCGTCTCCTACGACCCGCGTCGCGGTGAGAGCCGTGGCCCGCGCAAGCGCGATGCCGATTACAAAGCCGAAGGCCTGGGCGACTGCATCGACTGCAAGATGTGCGTGCACGTCTGCCCTACCGGCATCGACATCCGCGACGGCCTACAGATCGAGTGCATCGGTTGCGCCGCCTGCATCGATGCCTGCGACAGCATCATGGACAAGATGAACTACCCCAAGGGGCTGATCAGCTACACCACCGAGCACAACCTCTCCGGACAGAAGACCCACCTGGTGCGCCCGCGCCTGATCGGTTATGCGGTGGCCCTGACCGCCATGTTCTGCGTCTTCGCCTGGGCCATCGCCGACCGTTCGCTGGTGGAATTGGACGTACTGAAAGACCGCGTGCTCTACCGCGAGAACGAAGAAGGCCGGATCGAGAACGTCTACACCCTGAAGATCATGAACAAGGCCCAGCACGAGGTTACTTACCTGATCGAAGCCGACGGCCTCGACGGCCTGGTGTACGAGGGCAAGCGCGAGATCAAGGCAATCGCTGGCGAGGTGCTGTCATTGCCAGTCGAGCTGTCCATCGACCCAGAAAAGCTGCCTTCGAGCACCAATGAAATCACCTTCCGCCTGCACTCAGCGGATGACCCAAGCATTAAAACCGACGCCGCCAGCCGCTTTATCGGCCCCAGCGTGCGCTGATTAGAGAAGACCATGTCTGAGCCCATAGCTGAAAAGAACGCCGAGATCATCAAGCCCTGGTACAAGCAATTCTGGCCCTGGTTCCTGATAGGCCTGCTGGCCTACTCAGTGGTCCAGGGGCTGACCCTGCTGACCATCGCCACGAAGAATCCGCCGGGGCTGATTTCCGATGACTATTACGATGTCGGCAAGGGTATCAACCAGTCCCTGGAGCGGGAAAACCACGCCATCCGCCTCAAGCTGCACGCCAGCCTGCTGCTCAACGATGACAACGGCACCGCCACCCTGCAGCTGAGCGGCAACAGTCGTCCGCAGCAGCTGGTGCTTAACCTGATCTCGCCGACCCAGCCTGAGCGCGACCGCCGGGTGATCCTGCAGCCGCAGGCCGATGGCAGCTACAGCGGGCAGATGGTCGATGCCGTGAAAGGTCGGCGCTTTGTCGAGCTGATCGGCCAAGAAGGCGGCAAGGACTGGCGCCTGTTCGAAGAAGAAAACGTCCAAAGCGGGCAGAACATCCTCCTCGGGGATGCTCAATAAGCGCACCGATGGCCAGCCCGACTCCTTGCTACCACTGTGGCCTGCCGGTACCCGCAGGCAGCCGTTTCCAGGCTCAGGTACTGGGCGCAACCCGCGAGATGTGCTGCCCGGGCTGTCAGGCCGTGGCCGAAGCCATCGTCAGCGGCGGCCTGGAGCACTACTACAAACACCGCAGCGAAAGCGCCGCCAACCCACAGAGCCTGCCCCAGGCGCTGCCCGATGAGCTGGCGATGTATGACCGTAGCGATGTGCAGCAGCCCTTTGTCGAACATGACGGCGAACTCAGCGAAACCTGCCTGCTGATCGAAGGCATCAGCTGCGCGGCCTGTGGCTGGCTGATCGAGAAACACCTGCGCACCTTGCCCGGCGTTAGTGAGGCGCACCTCAACCTGTCCAACCACCGCCTGCAGGTGCGCTGGGCTGATAGCCAGTTGCCGTTGAGCCAACTGCTCAAGGCGCTGCGCAAGATCGGCTACGCCGCCCATCCCTGGCAGGCCGATGCCGCCGCAGAACAGCTGCAACGCGAGAATCGCCGCGCCATGCGTGAGCTCGGTGTAGCCGGCATGCTGTGGATGCAGGTGATGATGGCGACCATGGCCACCTGGCCGGAATTCAATATCGACCTAAGCCCCGAGCTGGACAAGATCCTGCGCTGGGTCAGCCTGTTTCTTACCACACCGATTGTCTTCTACTGCTGCGGCCAGTTCTTCCGTGGCGCGCTGCGCGACTTGCGCACCCGACACCTGACCATGGATGTGTCGGTGTCCCTGGCCATCGGCGGTGCCTACATCGCCGGTATCTGGTCAACCGTCACCGGCCAGGGTGAGCTGTATTTCGATGCGGTGGGCATGTTTGCTCTATTTCTGCTGGCCGGTCGCTACCTGGAACGCCGCGCCCGAGAGCGCACGGCAGCCGCCACCGCGCAGCTGGTCAATCTGCTGCCGGCCTCCTGCCTACGCCTGGCTGCTGACGGCCAGAGCCAGCGCATTCTGCTTAGCGAGCTGCGTGTCGGCGATCAGGTGCTGGTACCGCCCGGCGCCCTGTTGCCGGCTGATGGGCGGATTGTTCAGGGCCAATCGAGCGTCGATGAGTCGCTGCTCACCGGCGAATACCTGCCGCAACCGCGTAATGTCGGCGACAGCGTTACCGCCGGCACACTCAATGTCGAAGGGCCGCTACAGATTGAAGTGCAGGCCCTCGGCGATGCCACGCGGCTATCGGCCATTGTCCGCCTACTGGAGCGTGCGCAGAGCGACAAGCCGCGCCTGGCCGTATTGGCCGATCAGGTCGCGCAGTGGTTCCTGCTGATCGTGCTGATGGTGGCGGCCATCGTCGGCTTGGTCTGGTGGCAGCTCGACCCATCTCGCGCGTTTTGGATCGTTCTTTCCCTACTGGTCGCCACCTGCCCTTGCGCCCTGGCGCTGGCTACACCCACGGCACTGACCGCAGCAACCGGTTCGCTGCACAAGCTAGGCATGCTGTTGACCCGTGGCCATGTGCTGGAAGGCCTGAACCAGATCGACACCCTGGTGCTGGACAAGACCGGCACCCTCACTGAAGGCCGCCTGACCCTTAGCGCCATTCATCCCTTGCGTGAGCTGGATGCCGACGCCTGTCTGGCCCTGGCCGCCGCCCTGGAAAACCGTTCCGAACACCCGATTGCCCGCGCCTTCGGCCAGGCTCGCGAGGCCGCAGAAGCGGTCGACAGTCATCCGGGCCTGGGCCTACAGGGGCGCGTCGGCAACCGGGTACTGCGCATCGGTGAGGCGGGTTTTGTTTGCGCGCTGAGTGCGCAACCCGCGCCGGCGATTGCCGGTGAGCACGGCCAATGGCTGCTGCTGGGCGATGAGCAAGGGCCGCTGGCCTGGTTCGTCTTGAATGACCGCTTGCGCGACGATGCACCACAACTGATCGACATGGCCAAGGGCAAAGGTTGGCAGATCATGCTGCTGTCCGGCGACAGCTCGCCCATGGTCGGTGAAGTGGCGCGCCAGCTGGGTATCGACGACGCCCGTGGCGGCCTCACCCCGGATGCCAAGCTGGACGTACTGAAACAACTGCACAGCCAGGGCCGCCGAGTGCTGATGCTCGGTGACGGGGTCAACGATGTGCCGGTCTTGGCCGCCGCCGATATCAGCGTGGCCATGGGTAGCGCCACCGACCTGGCAAAAACCAGCGCCGATGCCGTGCTGCTGTCCAACCGCCTGAGCAGCCTGGTGCAGGCGCTACACATGGCGCAACGAACGCGGCGCATCATCATCGAGAACCTGACTTGGGCCAGCCTGTACAATGGCCTGGTCCTGCCCTTCGCCGCCATCGGTTGGATCACCCCCATCTGGGCCGCGCTGGGTATGTCAGTCAGCTCATTGCTGGTGGTGGTTAACGCTCTGCGCCTGACGCGCCTGCCCAAGCCGTAAGGTGAGCGTCGCCCAACCCTATCGCTGCCCGGAGATCCCATGCCCGCCCTCTATATCCTGATCCCGGTCGCCATCGCCCTGGTGGGTTTTGCTATCTGGCTGTTCTTCTGGGCGGTGGACAGCGGTCAGTACGACGACCTCGACGGCCCGGCCCACAGCATCCTGTTCGACGACGAAGACCCTAAGCACCAGGCTGCAGTCAGTCAGGTACAAGAAGAGGAACAGTCCAAGGAATCAGGGGACAAGCCCGGTGCTTGAGCTACTGCCGCTACTGGTTTCGGCACTGATTCTCGGCCTGCTCGGCGGCGGCCACTGCCTGGGCATGTGCGGCGGCCTGATGGGTGCACTGACCCTGGCCATCCCACCCGAGCAACGCGCACAACGCTTTAAGTTACTGCTGGCCTATAACCTAGGGCGCATCTTCAGCTATAGCGTAGCCGGCCTGCTGCTTGGCTTGGCCGGCTGGGCAGTAGCCAATAGCCCGTTGGTCATGGGCCTGCGCGTGGTTGCAGCGCTGCTGCTGATCGCCATGGGCCTGTACCTGGCCGGTTGGTGGAGCGGCCTGACCCGTATCGAAGCCCTCGGTCGTGGCCTGTGGCGGTATATACAACCGCTGACCCGGCGCTTTATGCCAGTCACCAGCCTGCCGCGCGCCTTGGTGCTCGGCAGCCTGTGGGGCTGGCTGCCCTGCGGCCTGGTCTACAGCACCCTGCTGTGGGCCGCCAGCCAGGGGAATGCAGTCGACAGCGCGGCGCTGATGCTGGCCTTCGGCCTCGGCACCCTGCCAGTACTACTGGCCACCGGCATGGCTGCCGAACGCCTGACCGGCCTACTGCGCAAGCAAGGCGTGCGCATGGCCGGCGGCATTCTGGTGATCCTCTTCGGCCTATGGACCCTGCCCGGCCCGCACCAGCACTGGCTGATGGGCCACTAAGCGATCAGCGGCCGCTTGATACAAGTCAAAACACCCCTGGCGCAGCGCTCTTAGACTTCCCGGCATTGAAAGCCAAACCGGGAAGACCCGCATGCTCAACGCCATCCAGTGGGACAGCTCACTAATCCGCCGCTACGACCAAGCCGGCCCACGCTACACGTCGTACCCGACTGCCGTGCAGTTCCATGAGCGGGTCAGCCAGTTCGACCTGCTGCACGCCCTGCGCGAGAGCCGCAAAGCCCTGCGGCCGTTGTCGTTGTATGTGCACATCCCGTTCTGCGCACACATCTGCTACTACTGCGCCTGCAACAAGGTCATTACCAAGGATCGCGGCCGCGCCCTGCCCTATCTGGAAAAATTGCAGCGGGAAATCGAGATCATCGGCCGCCATCTCGACCCACAGCAAAAGGTCGAGCAGCTGCACTTCGGCGGCGGCACGCCGACCTTTCTCAGCCACGATGAGCTGCGCCACCTGATGGGCCACCTGCGCAAGCATTTCAATCTGCTGGATGACGACAGCGGCGACTACAGTATCGAGATCGACCCGCGCGAAGCCGACTGGTCGACCATGGGCCTGCTCCGCGAGCTGGGCTTCAACCGCGTCAGCCTGGGCGTGCAGGACCTCGATCCGGTCGTGCAGCGGGCGGTCAACCGATTGCAGACCCTGGAAGAAACCCGCGCCATCATCGAGGCCGCGCGCACCCTGCAGTTCCGCTCGGTAAACATCGACCTGATCTACGGCCTGCCGTTGCAAACCCCGGAGCGCTTCGCCCGCACCGTGGCTGAGGTGATTGCCCTGCAACCCGACCGTCTGTCGCTGTTCAACTACGCCCACCTGCCGGAGCGCTTTATGCCGCAGCGGCGGATCAACACCAGCGATCTGCCCAATCCAGGCGACAAGCTGGCCATGCTGCAGGCCAGCATCGAGCAACTGAGCGCCGCCGGTTACCGCTATATCGGCATGGATCACTTCGCCCTGCCCGACGACGAACTGGCCAGCGCTCAGGAAGACGGCAGCCTGCAGCGCAACTTCCAGGGCTACACCACCCACGGTCATTGCGACCTGATAGGCCTGGGAGTGTCATCAATCAGCCAGATTGGTGACCTCTACTGCCAAAACAACAGCGACTTAAGCAAATACCAGGACAGCCTAGGCCACAGCGAACTGGCCACTTTGCGCGGCCTGCACTGCGATGCCGACGACCGTCTACGGCGTGCAGTAATTCAGCAGCTGATCTGTCATTTCCAGCTGCGTTTTGCCGATATCGAACAGGCCTATGCCATCGATTTTCGCAGCTACTTTGCCGAGGTATGGCCGCAACTGCAGCAGATGGCCAGTGATGGGCTGATTGAGCTAACAGCCCAGGGCATCGAGGTACGCCCAGCGGGGCGCCTGCTGGTCCGCTCGCTGTGCATGCTGTTTGATCGCTACCTCAGCGAGCTGAATCAACAACGCTTTTCCCGGGTGATCTAGCACGTTTATTTCATAAGCAAGCTGGACACTTCCTGCATCTGCTGATCACTCAGGTTCTGCTCACGCATGACCTTGATCAGCGTTGCGTTGGCGCTGCTCAACGCGCCCTGCAGCGAGGCCAGCTCGCCCCGTAGCATTTCGATCTTTATGCGTTTGGCCTCGGGGTCTAGGCTCTGATCGCTCATTACCTCTTCCAGCTCGGCTTTCTTCGCCGCGATCTGCGCCTTGAGCTCGCGAATCATCTTGAGAATATCCTTGAGAACATCCGGCAGGCTGCTCTCATCGATGTCCTTATTCTTCTGCGCGGCAGCGGAGCGCGCCTTACCCAGCTCCGACAGACTTACCCGCAGGCTGTCGCGCAGTACCTGCTTCTCCTCCTCGCGGCTCGCCGCAACGCCTTCGGTCGCAGCACTCCTGCTCTCCAGCGCCAGGTTCATACGGGTGCTCAATTGAGTCGATTCCAGACGCATACGAATGCTCCTTGCAGATACTTAAAGTCGCTTGAGTAATCGGCCGTACCGGCTAAAACTTGAACATTCGATCAGACTTGCGTCTTAGTGGCCCTACCCTGCGCCCTGCTGTAACCTTACGGCTATTGTGTGTTTACCTCCCAGGATCACCAGCGATGTCCGAAAGCATCAAGTTGCATACCCCACACCAAGCCCATTGCAAGGATTGCAGCCTGGCGAGCTTGTGCCTGCCGCTGTCCTTGAACCTGGAAGACATGGACGCGCTCGATGAAATCGTTAAACGCGGCCGCCCGCTGAAAAAAGGCGAATTCCTCTTTCGCCAGGGCGACACCTTCAATTCGGTATTCGCAGTACGTTCCGGTGCGCTGAAAACCTTCAGCCTGAGCGACAGCGGCGACGAGCAGATCACTGGCTTTCACCTGCCCAGCGAACTGGTCGGCCTGTCCGGCATGGACAGTGAAGCGTACCCGGTGTCAGCCATGGCATTGGAAACCACCTCGGTGTGCGAAATCCCTTTCGAGCGCCTCGACGAATTGTCGATACAACTGCCACAACTGCGCCGCCAACTAATGCGCATCATGAGCAGGGAGATCCGCGACGATCAGCAGATGATGCTGCTGCTCTCGAAAAAAACCGCCGATGAACGCATCGCCACCTTCCTAGTCAACCTCTCGGCACGCTTCCGCGCCCGCGGCTTCTCGGCCAATCAGTTCCGCCTGGCCATGTCGCGCAACGAAATTGGTAACTATTTGGGCCTTGCGGTGGAGACCGTTTCGCGGGTATTTACCCGCTTCCAACAGAGTAAGCTGCTCGAAGCCGAAGGTAAGGAAGTGCATATCCTCGATCCCATTGAGCTGTGCGCCCTGGCCGGCGGTAACCTCGAGGGCTGATCGACCCGCGCAGCGCAGGACCTAGCCGATGATCTTCGACGAATTCACTATCAAAACCCTGATCCGCCCGGTGGTGGACTTCCCCAAGCCGGGGGTGATCTTTCGCGATATCACCCCGCTGTTTCACTCGCCGCGCGCCCTGCGCATGGTCGTCGACAGTTTTATCCAGCGTTACGTCGAAGCGGATTTCAGCCATATCGGCGCCATGGATGCGCGCGGTTTTCTGATCGGCTCGATCATCGCCTATGAACTGAACAAACCACTGATCCTCTTTCGCAAGCAGGGCAAACTGCCCGCCGATGTACTCAGCGAGAGTTACCAGACCGAGTACGGCGAAGCCAAACTGGAAGTGCACGCCGACAGCCTCTGCGAAGGCGATAAAGTGCTGATTTTCGATGACCTGATCGCCACCGGTGGCACCCTGCTGGCCGCCGCGCAACTAGTACGACGCATGGGCGCGAGCATCATCGAAGCCGCCGCGATCATTGACCTGCCCGAACTGGGCGGCTCGCAAAAACTGCAGGACAGCGGCATCCCCACCTTCGCACTGACCAGCTTCGCCCTCACCGACCAATAAATCTGCTCCACGGCCCTGACGGCAGCGCTGCATGTCGGGGCCAGGCTGACCCTCGCGAACTGACTCGCGCCACCGTTTACACAAGTACCCCACCCGCCATGAATGAAATATCAATGAACCCGACGTCCAGCCACTGGCGTCTGCGCCTCGGTGCGCTGATGGAAAGCAAAATCATCACCCGCCTGGTCACCACTCTGATCGTGCTCAACGCCGCAATTCTCGGCATCCAGACCTACCCTGGGCTGATGGCCGACTGGGGCGAGCTACTATTGGCGCTGGATCAACTGATTCTCGCGGTATTTATCCTGGAGCTGGCGCTGCGCTTTGTCGCCCGTGGCCTGGGCCTGCTGCGTGATCCCTGGGCGGTATTCGACTGCCTGGTGGTGGGCGTGGCGCTGGTGCCGTCCAGCGGGCCATTCGCCGTGCTGCGTGCGCTGCGCGTGTTGCGCGTGCTGCGGCTGATTTCGATCAACCCGAACATGCGCCGGGTGGTCGAAGCGCTGCTGTCCTCGCTGCCGGGCATGGGCAGCATCGCCATGCTGCTCGGCCTGGTGTTCTACGTAGCAGCGGTAATGGCCACTCAACTGTTTGGCGCAGCCTTTCCGGAGTGGTTCGGTAGCCTCGGTGCCAGCCTCTACACCCTGTTTCAGGTGATGACGCTGGAAAGCTGGTCCATGGGTATCGTGCGCCCGGTGATGGAGCAGTTCCCGCTGGCGTGGATGTATTTCCTGCCGTTTATCCTGATTGCCACCTTTATGATGCTTAACCTGTTTATCGCCGTGGTGGTTAATGCCATGCAGACCACCCATGAGCAGGAAGCCAAACTGGCACCGCCTTCGCCCACCGAGCAATTGCTGCTCGATGAACTGCGCGCCCTGCGTGCGGAAGTCGCCGAGCTGCGCCAGCAGCGCTGAGGCCAACCCCTGCCAAGCCGCAAGTACAGTACTGCATCGCACCGCCCTGGCGCGATGCAGTACAGGCATAGATCGCATTCCCGCCACGCCCCCCTCTCCCTGCTAGCTCGCGCCCCTAAAGCGCACGGGCCTGACGAACTGTCCGACAACTATCCATAAGTTGGCCCAATTCCGGCTGCACTGGCCAGAAATGACCTCGCGCCTAAAACGCCCTCGGCTAAAGATAAATCACGGCCCAAGACAGCTCTGTCTGTCGTCCCAAGCCCCATAACAAGAGCGGTCGCGATGCGACCAATATGCCGAGGAGTCGCCTTTATATGACAGCCAAAACCAGCACCCTAACCGCCAGCTTTCCCGTGCGTCGAATGGACTTCAGTTTCGATGAAAGCCAGAAGTTCTGGTTTGCTGGCGACCAGTTCATGAGCCACTTTATGAACAACCTGTCTTCGCTGTTTCCCTATGGCGAGAAATTCTTCGTCGACAGCGTACGCGCCGTGCGTGATCAGGTGACCGAGCCACAACTGAAGAAGGACATCAGCGCCTTTATCGGCCAGGAGGCCATGCACTCCAAAGAGCACGCGGCCTATAACGACTACGCCGCCGAGCACAATATCGACCTGGAAATCCTCGAGCTGCGCATCAAGGTGCTGCTGGAATGGGTCACCAAGTTCAGCACCAAGAAACATCGCCTGGCCGCCACCTGCGCCCTGGAACATTTCACCGCGACCATGGCTGAGCAGCTGCTACAGCGCGAAGACCTGACCAGCCAGATGAACGATCCCAAGCTGTATCAGCTGTGGATGTGGCACGCCATCGAAGAAAACGAGCACAAGGCGGTGTGCTACGACGTGTATCAACAGGTCTATGGCGGCTACTTCACCCGCACCATCATGATGGCCATCACCACCGTGATCTTCCTCGGCGTGATCGGCTGGTTCCAAGTGCACCTGCTGCGCAAAGACGGCCAGCTGTTCAACTGGCGCAGCTGGGGCAAGGGCCTGAAAACTCTGTTTGGCCCACGCAACGGCTTCCTGACCAAACTGCTCCTGCCGTACCTGGATTACTACCGCCCCGGCTTCCACCCTCTGGACCACGACAGCAAGGCGCTAGAGCAGCGCTGGCGCGAGCGTCTGGGCTTTAACAGCTAATACACAAAGTTGCCGGGGGGGGGGCAGCCCCCGGTTCAGCTTTCCCTGGCAAACCGCGGCAACGTGTCCGCCAGTTCAAACCAGGGCAGGTTCGATGCGTACCAGATGTGCTTTTGCGGTGGAAACCACTCAGGGTGATCCAGCGTCACGCTATTGAGCCCAACCTCTTCACCTCCCTGCTCGCGGTACTCCAGCGGAGTGCCGCAATCACGACAGAAGCGCCGCTCCCCGCGAGCACTGGAGTGAAAAACCCCAATATCACCACTCAAGTAATGCAGCGCCGTCGCCGGCACCATTGCCCAGGGCAAGGCCGGTGTAGCACCGATTTTCTGGCAGGTACGGCAGTGACAGTAGCCACTGTCGCCCGGCAGGCTTTCCAGGCGGTAACGCACATTGCCACATGCGCAACCGCCGAACAGGGGTAATGCAACCATGCTGCTGATCTCCACTAAAGGGTCAACTCACAGGCAACTTTAGCTGCCCCAGGCCCTGCAACACGCTGGCCCCGGTAAACAGCATAACGATCTGCTCTTCAGCCAGCGCACAGATTGCCGCTTGCCGTTCGGCCTGACCGATATAGTCCAGCGACAGTTGGAACAGGTTGCGACTGATCAGGTTCGACACCTGCAGCACCACCGCCGGATTGACCATTTCCGGCAGCAGCTTGAAGGCAATGATGTCCTCGGCCATGTCCGCGCCAAACTCATCCATCACCTCCTGCAGCGCCGCGCGCAGCACGGCAGAGGCGCCATGCAGTTCGCGCACGCCGAGGATGAAGGCTTCAGGATTTTGCGCAACAAAATCAAAAAACAGCTGCACGGTTTCATGACACACCCGCCGCCCGCGTTGCAGGTCGATGCCAAACAGCATCGGCGAGCTTGCCTGAGTCGACTGCACCGCCCGTTCGGCGGCTTCACGGCGCAGATCGCGTAGCGGTTGGCGCAGTTGGGTGGAGATTTGCCGGATCACGGTCAGGCCCAGGTCATCCACATCCTTGAAGTGCCGGTAGAAGGTATTGGGGTTCAACCCCGCCTCACGGGCCAGCTCGCGCAGGCCGAGATTACTCAGACTGCGACTGGTTGAGGTGAGACGTAACGCGGCCTCCAGTAACAGGGTCTTGCCGGGGGCCTCAGTGGCTTTTTCTGCGGCTGGCTGCTGCTCGCTGGCGTCTGCCTGCATGACGAACCCTACCTAAAAGTTGGCTTGTGAG
>DASRUM010000270.1:0-8132 GCA_035655415.1 Pseudomonas sp. | reverse complement strand
GCCAGCTTTAACCAGTTCCCACACGGTGGCAGATCCCCTTCACAAAAGTGGCGCCACTCTAGCATAGGGTCGCGGCCTCGCCGACCGCCGCCGTTCTCATTTTTCCCGCCAAAAACGTGCTCGATAGCGCAAACCCTGCGCCTGCTCGAGCGCTCCCAAACGAATCCGTACCGCGCCGTGCAGGGCCGTGTCGTACAGCCGTGCCTGCCGCGCCCGGTAACGCTCGACAACCTCGGCATGCGGATGGCCAAAGGCATTGTGTGCGCCACGGGAAACCAACGCAGCTTTAGGTCTGACCTGCGCCAGCAAGGCAGGCGAGGATGAACTGCGACTGCCATGGTGCGGCGCGAGCAACCACTGCGCCGGCATTGCCAGACCGCTATTGAGCAGTGCCCGCTCGGCATGGCTGTCGATATCACCGGTCAGCCACAGCCGCTCACCATTGGCCTCGATACGCAGCACGCAGGACGCCTGATTGCCATCGGTCGCGTCCGTCCAGCGCCAGGTACTGAATTGCACGCCGTCCCACTGCCAGTGCTGGCCACTGACGCAAGCTTGGGCCTGTAGTGAAGGCGCAAGCTTATCCGGTTCGCCACTGAGTACCTGCCTGACCGGCAGACCGCGCTTGATCGCTGCGGCGCCACCGGCGTGATCGTTATCGGCGTGACTGATCAGCAGCAGATCGAGCCCACGCACATCCAATGCGCGCAGCGATGGCAGCACCACCCGCTCACCGGTATCAAACTCGCCAAAGCGCGGCCCGGCGTCATACAGCAAGTCTTGCTTCTGGGTGCGCACCAGTACTGCAAGGCCCTGACCAACATCTAGCATCCACACCTCAGCTCGCCCGTATTCAGGACGCTGCTGCGGGCTAAATAACAAGGGCAGCAGCAATAACGCACCCAAGCTGCGCATTGGTAAAGCGGCTGGCAGTAGCAAAACCAATGCGCCCAGCGCCACCGACAGCCAGGCCCAGAATGGCAAGACGCTGGGCAACCAGGCCGGAAGCCACAAGGACAACAGCATCAGCAACTCGAACAGCAGGTCCAGCACCCCGCCTGCTATCCAGAGCAGCGCAGCACCAACCCCAGGCACGGGCAGCAATAACGTACCGAGTAATGCCAGCGGCACTACCAGTAATCCAACCACGGGAACCGCTACCAGGTTGGCCAAGGGGCCACTGGCACTCACAGGTAGACCGAGAGCCAGCAGCAGCGGCAACAAGCCGATAGCCATGGCCCATTGCGCGCGCAGCAGGGTGCTCCACCAGGGCCAGGCACCCAGGCGGCCGCTGAAGATCAGGATCAACAGCATCACCGCGCCAAAGGACAACCAAAACCCCGGCTGCAAACTTGCCAGCGGCTCACCCAGCAGCACCACAAGCAATGCCAGCAATAAAGGCAGCCACACGCCCAGATGGCGAAAACGCCAGCGCCAGAGCAGCACCAGGCCGACCATCACGCAGGCGCGCTGCACCGGCACCTCGAAGCCTGCCAGCAGGCCGTAGGCCAACGCGCTGGCAAAGGCCAGCACACAGGCGCAGGGCAGCCAGGGCCAGCTGCGTGGCCAGAACCCCAGACGCGCCAAGCCAGCAACCAGACCATATAAAAGTGTCGCCAACAGGCCGATATGCTGGCCGGAGATGACCATCAGATGCACCGTACCGGTGTTCTGCAGCACCTGCCAATCCGCCGTCGACAGCCCCGAATCATCACCCAGCACCAAAGCCGCCAACGCACCTTCGCGACCATATGCAGGCGTTGCCAAGAGCTGCTGACGCAAGCGATCACGCCAGGCCCCGGAGCCACTGGCGGGGGCAATCAGCTCGCCGCTTTTTACTGTGCCCGTAGCACCAATGCGCTGCGCCAGCAGCCAGGCTTCGTAATCGAATGTCTGAGGATTGACCAGACCATGGGGGCGCTTGAGCCGTACCGCCAGGCGCCAGGTCTCGCCCGCGCGCACTGTTGGTCCGCCATACCAGGCCAGGCGCAGACGCGCGGGCAATTTGTCGCGACGTGAAGCCACCTGCTCCAGCTGAAAGCGCACCACGCCCTCGTCCACCTCGGGCAGGCCAACCACCTGCCCTTGCAACCACAAGGTACGCGCGTCCAACTGCCGCGCCAGGCGATCATCCAGCGCCCACTGTGCCGACACACAAGCCCAGCTGAAACCGAATAAAAACAAGGCGATGGGATAACTGCGAAACGGCAGCAGCATCAAACCGACAACCGGCAAAAGAGCCAACAGCCACAACGGCGGCAAAGCCGGAAGAAAGCGCAGCACCAGCAGCCCAGCCACCAGCGCGAAAATCCCTGTGCGCATAGACTCGCTCCATGAGTCGAATACAGCATTTAACCGGTCGATCAGCTTTTGCTTATTTGCTGTCACAAAGTGTGAAAGCAGGCTGTCATCAAAGGGTGCATAATGTCGGCGCTTTTACCCGCCAGAGAGCCTTCATGCCGCGTCGTTTATTCAAGCGCTACATGCCTCACCCAGACCGCATCAAGGGCAATAAATCCCTGCGCTTTCTGGGCAGTCTGATCCACGACCCCAACCTCTGGCACCTCAACCGACATTCTGTTTCACGTGCCATGGCCATCGGCCTGTTCTGGGCGATGATTCCCATGCCCATGCAAATGGCCGCTGCCGCCGCAGTGGCCATACCGGCCCGAGGCAACCTACCGATTTCGATTGGCCTGGTCTGGCTGACCAACCCGATCACCATGCCGCCAGTGTTCTACTGCAGCTACAAGTTCGGCGCCTGGCTGATGAACACACCCACTCTGCAAATGCCTGATCACATAACTCTCGGCTGGGTTGGCCATGTTCTGCAAACCCACTGGCAGCCGCTGTATCTGGGCTCGTTCGTACTCGGCCTGCTGTTCGCCTTGATCGGCTACTTCGCCACCAACGCTTACTGGCGCTGGTGGGTGCGCCACAACTGGCGCAAACGTCAGGAAAAACGCCGTCAGCAAGACGCGCAGCACTGACACAAAAAAGCCGTTACTCAGTAACGGCTTTTTTGTTTCTGCCAGCGTAGCTTATTCGTAACGTAGCGCATCGGCCGGCTGAATCTGCGCAGCCCGCCAGGACGGGTAGACGGTAGCCAGAAAGCTCAGGCTGAACGCCGCCCCGCAGATCAGCAGCACGTCTGAAAGCAGCAGCTCAGATGGCAGGTTGCTGATGAAATACACATCCGAGCTCATCACCTGCTGACCGCTCAAACGCTCAATCCAGCCAACCAGCTGACTGACATTCAGCGCCGCGAGAATACCCAACACCGCGCCGATTACGGTGCCGATCACCCCGATCACCGTGCCTTGCACCATAAAGATGCCCATGATCTGCCCTGGTGTCGCGCCCAGAGTGCGCAGGATGGCGATATCCGCGCCTTTGTCCGCCACCACCATGATCAGCGTTGCAATGATATTGAAGGCCGCCACCGCGACGATCAGCAGCAGCAACAGACCGATCATGGTCTTTTCCATTTTCATCGCACTGAACAGGCTGCCCTGGGTCAGGGTCCAGTCTGCGGAGCTGTAACCCGCACCCAGTTCACTGACAATCTGCGCGGCCACTTGCGGTGCTTGATACAGATCCTGCAGTTTCAGCCGCACGCTCTGCACCCGGCCCGGCTGCATGCGCTGGATATGCGCCGCATCAGCAACGTGAATCAACGCCAGCGAGCTATCCAGCTCGGCGCCCACCTTGAAGATGCCTACCACGTTAAGGCGCTGCATGCGTGGACTGATACCGCCCGGCACGCTACTCAGCTCCGGCACGATCAGCGCCAGCTTGTCGCCCACCCGCAGCTGGAAGCGCCGCGCGGTAATCTCGCCGAGCACCACGCCGAACTCACCCTCGCGCAAATCGCTCAGGCGGCCTTGCTGCATATGTTTGTCGATGATCGATACCTGTGGTTCCAGCGCCGGATCGACGCCGTGCAACTGCACCGGCTGCATCGCCCCGCGTACCGAAAGCATGCCTTCGAGTTCGGCAAACGGCACTGCCGCGACTACTTGCGGATTCTTTTTTGCTGCAGCAGCGACCTGCTGCCAGTTATCCAACGGCTGCGTCCCGGCGATGCTGGCATGCGGCACCATACCGAGAATGCGCGTGCTCATTTCCTTCTGGAACCCGTTCATCACCGACAGCACCACGATCATGGCCAACACGCCCAAGGCCAGGCCGATCATCGAGGTCATCGAGATAAAGGAAATAAAGTGGTTGCGCCGCTTGGCCCCGGTATAGCGGATACCGATAAAGATACTCAGCGGACGAAACATCAGGCAGCCACCAGCTTGCCGTCTTCCAGACGCAGGATGCGGTCCATCTGCTGGGCCAAGGCCATGTCGTGAGTCACCACCAGAAAGGCGGTTTGCGACGAGCTGCTCAGCTCCTTCATCAGGTCCTGAATGCCTTGCGCGGTGTGGTGATCGAGGTTGCCGGTGGGCTCATCGAGCAACACCAGACCAGGCTGATTGACCAGGGCGCGAGCGATGGCCACACGCTGACGCTCACCGCCGGACAGCTCAGACGGTTTGTGCGCCAGGCGATGGCCGAGGCCAACACGTTCCAGCAGCGCCGTGGCGCGTTGACGCGCTTCACTGATCGGCGTGCGGCCAATCAGCAGCGGCATGCAGACGTTCTCCAGCGCGGTGAACTCCGGCAGCAGGTGGTGAAACTGGTAAACGAAACCCAGGGCACGGTTACGCAGCAGACCGCGCTGCTTTTCATTCAGCGCCGACAACTCCTCGCCCGCAAGCCAGACGCTGCCGGTGCTCGGCGTATCCAGGCCGCCGAGCATATTCAGCAAGGTGCTCTTGCCCGAGCCGGAGCTACCAACAATCGCCACGCGCTCGCCGGGGTGCAGTTCCAGCTGCAGGTCCTGCAGCACCACCACCGATTGCGGGCCCTCGTCGTAGCTTTTACCGAGGTTGCGACAACTAAGAACTGCACGATCTTGCATAGCGGGATCACTCATAACCTGATCACTCATAACGTAGCGCCTCCGCAGGCTGGGTACGCGCCGCGCGCCAGGCCGGATACAGGGTGGCGAAGAAACTTAGAATCAATGCCGCGCCGCAGACCAGCAGCACGTCCGCCAGCATCAACTGCGATGGCAGGTAGTCGATGAAATACACATCGGCATTGAGGAACTTGATCCCCAGCAGCCCTTCCAGCGCGGCAATGGCACTGCTGATATTCAAGGCGGCAAGGCAGCCCAGCACCGCGCCGATGGCCGTGCCGAATACGCCGATCACCGTGCCCTGGACCATAAAGATCGCCATGATCTGCCGCGGCGTGGCGCCGAGGGTGCGCAGGATGGCGATATCGCCCTTCTTATCGGTAACCACCATGACCAGGGTGGAGATGATGTTGAACGCTGCCACCGCGACGATCAGCAACAGTAGCAGGCCAATCATCGCCTTCTCCATGCGGATCGCCTGGTACAGGTTGCCATGGGTACGGGTCCAGTCGCGGGCGTAGTAATCGCCCTCACCCAACTTCTGCGCCAGCGCCCAAGCGGTGCGCGGGGCTTCGAACAGGTCAGCGAATTTCAGGCGAATACCCTGCACTTGATCGACCTGCCAGCGCTGTAAGCGCGCCAGATCCTGCACATGGGTCAGGGCCAAGTGACCGTCAATCTCGCCTGCGCCAACATGGAAAATGCCAACCACGGTAAAACGCTTGAGACGCGGAAACATGCCGGCAGGGGTGACCGTCACTTCTGGCGCGACAAAGGTGACCTTGTCACCCAGGCCGACGCCGAGTTTGGCGGCTGCCTTGTCACCCAGCACCATGCCAAACTCACCAGGCAACAGTGCATCCAGACGGCCCTGCTGAAAGAAATTGCCGATGATCGAGACCTTGGCTTCTTCAAGCGGATCGACCGCATTGATCAGCACTTTCTGCACCTTGCCATCGTTGGTCAGCAGGCCCTGCATCTGGCTAAAGGGCGCAACCGCGAGCACCTGCGGGTTGCTCTGCGCTTTGTCGGCCAGGCTGCGCCAATCCTTGATCGGCGTAGCGCTCTCGACCGTGGCGTGCGGCACCATGCCGAGCACGCGGGTGCGCATTTCATGGTCGAAGCCGTTCATCACCGACAGCACCAGAATCATCACCAGCACACCCAGTGCCAGCCCGATCATCGAGGTCAGGGAAATAAAGGATACGAAGTGGTTGCGACGCTTGGCCCGCGTGTAGCGCGTGCCGATAAATACGAACAGAGGTCTGAACATGTGGGGGCTTTTGCAGGTAAAGAAGAACGTCCTTGTGGCGGGGCCTGGCCAGCAGCTTTACACTCAGACCACTACTGCTGCCATGGGTTCGCCATGCCGACTCAAGATGAAGATGATCGCCGCGAATACTATCGTATCGACGATACGATCGCACTGGAATTCACCCTGCTCTCGGGCGCAGAAGCCCTGGCCAGTGATGAACTTCACGACAGCTCGCCGCTGTTCAACCTGCTCAGCGATCTGCACCTGATGGACTTCGAGTCGCAGCATCTGCTGCGGCACATCACCGAACGTGATCGCACCCTGGCCAATTACCTCAAGGTAATGAACAAGCGCATCGATCTGCTCGGCCAGGCTGTGGCGCAAAGCCTGCTGCGTGACATCGGCACGCCGCGCAAGGTCAGCCTGTCCGAGGGTGGCGTCAGCTTCAATAACTCTCAACCCGTGGCCACCGGCGCACACCTGGCGGTGAAGATGGTGCTGATGCCGCAGGCCCTCGGCCTGCTATTGCGGGCCAAGGTGGTGCATTGCCAACCACTGCCCTCGCAGCAATTTGAGATTGGTGCAGAATTCGAGGCCCTGAGCGATGCCCAGCGCCAGCTACTTGCCCGGCATATTCTGCAGCGCCAGGCCCTGGAACGTCGCCAGGCCCGCGAGCAACCTCTGCAACCCTGATAGCGAGCCACCATGCCCCGTCTGTTTCTGCTTCTCGCCCTGTTCCTGCCTCTCGGCGCTGTCGCCGATACCCTGCAAATTCCTATCGGCCAGCAAGGTGGCAGCACACTACAGCTGCCGCAGTTCGGCGAATCCCAGCGCGCGGTGCTCGAGCGTTTCGGCCTGGCCGATGAAGAACATCCTAGCGTTGGTAACCCGCCGATCACTCGCTGGGATTACCGCGAGTTCAGCGTCTACTTCGAGCATAAACACGTGATCAATAGCGTGCGCCATCATCAGCCCGGCGCAGCCCTGCCCGACAAGGAGCAACAGTGACAGTCATCTATGGACATCGCGGCGCCAAAGGCGAGGTGCCGGAAAACACCCTGGCCAGCTTCCAGCAATGCCTGAAGCATGGCGTGCGCCGCTGCGAGCTGGATCTGCACCTGTCGCGCGATGGAGAGCTGATGGTGATTCACGACCCGACCCTCAAGCGCACCACCGGCCACCGCGGCAAGGTAGTCGAGCATGACGCCGCCGAGCTGGTGACCTATGACGCACGCAAAGGCGGCCCTGGCGCCGTTACGCCCTGCCCGATCCCACGGCTGGAAGAGCTGTTCCAGCACTGCGATTTTGAGCACTGGCAGCTGGAAGTCAAAAGCGCCTCGAAAGTTCGCTCCGCACGCATGGTCAAGGCGATTGCCGAGCTGGCCGAGCGCTACAAGCTGACTGACAAGGTCACCGTAACCTCCAGCTCCCGCGAAGTGCTCGGCGCTCTGCAACGCCTGACGCCGCACCTGCAACGCGGCCTGGTCGCCGAATACGCCTGGCTCGACCCATTGAAAGTAGCCAAGCATTACGGCTGCCACTTGCTCGCGCTGAACTGGACGCTGTGCACCCCAGAGCGCCTGCTTAAGGCGCAGAAAGCCGGTTTGCATGTCTCGGTGTGGACGGTCAACGAACCGGCACTGATGCGCCGCCTGACGGACTTCGGTGTAGACAGCATCATCACTGACTTTCCCGGCCTGGCCGTGGCGACCCTGGAATAACCATCCCGGGCGACCCAGCTACAGAGAAACGAAAAACCGGCCACATGGGCCGGTTTTTCGTTAAGCCTGATCAGAAACTTTCGCGATTAGGCCAACGCCAGTCGCTGGAGTCGCTGAACGGGTTCTCCCCGGCCGGCTCAGGCCACCGGCCGGAGCCGCTCAAAAAAGCCGGTTGAGGCCGTCGAAC
>DASRUM010000269.1:0-4604 GCA_035655415.1 Pseudomonas sp. | reverse complement strand
CGATGGGGTCCATGACAATGCCGAGGCGGACGCTCATGGCGGTGTTCTCCGTAAAATGGCAGCGATTAAAGTGTGCTAAGACGTGATGTGGCGTCAGGGTGGCGCTGACAAGTCGGGTGGTCAAGGAAAAACCTTGGCCCCCGCGTGGCTTATAGATTGCATCTGGAGAGTGTGCTAAAAAGGCCCGACGATTGGGTTGTAGCCCGTCGGTGACAGGGCCTCAGGCGCACTGATATAACGCAAAAATAACGACTCACCGAGGCGATGGTAGGGCAGAAATGGAACAGCATTCCGAGGGTTTGAGGGTGATGGTGATCGACGATTCGAAAACGATTCGTCGTACCGCGGAAACCCTGCTGAAAAAGGTGGGCTGCGAAGTAATTACTGCAGTTGACGGCTTCGATGCTTTGGCAAAGATCGCCGATACCCATCCGAACATCATCTTTGTCGACATTATGATGCCGCGGCTCGATGGCTATCAGACCTGTGCCTTGATCAAGAACAACAGCGCTTTTAAATCCACCCCGGTGATCATGCTGTCTTCCAAAGACGGTTTGTTCGACAAAGCCAAGGGGCGCATTGTCGGTTCCGATCAATACCTGACCAAGCCCTTCAGTAAAGAAGAGCTGCTCGGTGCGATCAAAGCCCATGTGCCTGACTTTGTACCGGTGGAGCAAGCGTCCTGACGCCTGGCTGAACAGCTGAGCGCCTTTTTAAAGTATTGGGAAACACCATGGCTCGAATTCTGATTGTTGATGACTCGCCGACTGAAATGTACAAGCTGACCGCCATGCTGGAAAAGCACGGCCATCAGGTACTGAAAGCGGAAAATGGTGCCGACGGCGTTGCCCTGGCACGCCAGGAAAAGCCGGACGCTGTGCTGATGGATATCGTCATGCCCGGCCTCAACGGCTTCCAAGCGACCCGTCAGCTGACCAAGGATGCTGACACTAGTCACATCCCGGTGATTATCGTCACCACCAAGGATCAGGAAACCGACAAGGTCTGGGGCAAGCGTCAGGGTGCGAAGGATTACCTGACCAAGCCGGTTGATGAAGAAACCCTGGTTAAAACCTTGAATGCGGTCTTGGCCGGCTAAAACCGGTTCAGTCCGCAATTAAACAAGAATAAGGCCGCAGCTGGCATGTCGGACGCGCAAACACCTTTTCAAACCCTGCAGGATATCGACAGGCTCTGTCGTTCGCTTGCTGCCGGCTTGCCTTCGCAGCAAGCGGTGGTACAGACCTGGAGCGGTATCGGCTTTCGCATGGGCGAACGTTTTTTCGTCGCGCCCATGGGCGAGGTTGGCGAGGTGTTGCCTGAGCCGCGACATACGCTGCTGCCAGGCGTGAAAAGCTGGGTCAAGGGCGTGGCCAACGTACGTGGTCGCTTGCTGCCTGTGATGGACCTGTGCGGTTTCTTCGGCAATGAGCTGTCGCCGTTACGCAAAAAACGCCGAGTGCTGGTGGTTGACCACCAAGAAGTCTTTGCCGGCCTTACAGTCGATGAAGTGTTCGGCATGCAGCATTTTCCTGTGGACACCTTCTCCGAGCAGCTGCCGCCGCTCGAGGCGTCCATAGCACCTTTTATCCACGGAGTATTTCAACGTGAACAGCCCTGGTTGGTGTTCAGCCCACACGCGCTGGCCCAGAACCCGGGTTTTCTCGACGTGGCGTATTAAGAGTTTATCGGTGGGGTCGGCTTTACCGGCCTTTTGGCGTTACATGGGAACCGTAGTGCGGTCGGTCCAGGCGGGGGCCAGTAAATGAAAAAACTAAATGCAGGTAATTTGTTAGCAGGTGCGCGCAGTAGCACATTGATCGCAGGGCTGTTTATTGTCCTGATTGTCTCGATCGTGTTGTTGTTCGCCAACTTCGCCTACATCAACACCCAATCCAACTACGACACGGAGTACATCGGCCACGCCGGTGAGCTGCGCGTACTGTCCCAGCGTATCGCGAAAAACTCCACGGAAGCGGCGGCTGGTACGGCTGAAGCGTTCGCCTTGCTGCGCGATGCGCGTAACGACTTCCAGACCCGCTGGGGTTATCTGACCGACGGTAACGAGGAGACCGGGCTGCCCGCAGCGCCGGAATCCCTGCAGCCACAGATCGCTGTGGTGCAGCAGGACTGGGATACGCTGCGGCAGAACACCGACGCCATCCTGGCCAACGAACAGACCGTACTGTCGCTGCACCAGGTAGCCGCTACCCTGGCGGAAACCATTCCGCAGCTGCAGGTCGAGTACGAAGAAGTGGTCGACATTCTACTGGAAAGCGGCGCGCCGGCGGCTCAGGTCTCGGTTGCTCAGCGTCAGTCCTTGCTGGCAGAACGTATCCTCGGTTCGGTAAACAAGGTACTCGCCGGTGACCAGGACTCGGTGCAAGCCGCCGACATGTTCGGTCGCGACGCCAGCCTGTTCGGTCGCGTATTGAGCGCGATGCTCGAAGGCAACGCCGCCATGGAAATTACCCAGGTAAGCGACGAGGAAGCCCTCGAGCGTCTGGCGGAAATTTCCGAACTGTTCGAATTCGTATCCGGTTCGGTGGACGAGATTCTCGAAACCTCGCCTGAGTTGTTCCAGGTGCGTGAGTCAGCCAACGTGATCTTCAGCGTTTCGCAGACTTTGCTGGACAAGGCTTCAGATCTTGCTGTCGGTTTCGATAACCTGGCCACCGGTCGTGCTATCAATACCCTGATCGGTTATGTGCTTGGTGCCCTGGCGCTTGGTTCGATCATTCTGATCGGCCTGGTGATGGTGCGTGAAACCAACCGTCGTCTGGCGTCTACCGCCGAGAAGAACGAACGTAACCAGGCAGCTATTCTGCGACTGCTCGACGAAATTGCCGACCTCGCAGACGGTGACTTGACCGTAGCCGCGACGGTAACCGAAGACTTCACCGGTGCCATCGCTGACTCCATCAACTACTCCATCGACCAGCTGCGTGACCTGGTAGCAACGATCAACCTGACCGCCGTTCAGGTAGCCGGTGCGGCCCAGGAAACCCAGGCCACGGCGATGCACCTGGCTGAAGCGTCCGAGCACCAGGCCCAGGAAATTGCCGGTGCTTCTGCGGCGATCAACGAAATGGCCGTGTCGATTGACCAGGTATCGGCGAACGCCTCGGAGTCCTCCGCGGTAGCGGAACGTTCCGTAGCCATCGCCAACAAAGGCAACGAAGTGGTGCACAACACCATTACCGGCATGGATAACATCCGTGAGCAGATCCAGGACACCTCGAAGCGGATCAAACGCCTCGGTGAATCGTCCCAGGAGATCGGTGACATCGTTAGCCTGATTAACGACATTGCTGACCAGACCAACATCCTCGCACTGAACGCCGCGATCCAGGCCTCCATGGCCGGTGACGCGGGCCGAGGCTTCGCCGTGGTAGCGGACGAAGTACAACGCCTTGCAGAACGTTCGTCGGCTGCAACCAAGCAGATCGAGGCACTGGTTAAGACCATTCAAACCGACACCAACGAAGCCGTTATCTCGATGGAACAAACGACTTCCGAAGTGGTGCGCGGTGCTCGTCTGGCGCAGGACGCCGGGGTGGCACTGGAAGAGATCGAGAAGGTATCGAAAACCCTTGCGGCCTTGATTCAGAACATCTCCAACGCTGCTCGCCAGCAGGCTTCGTCGGCGGGCCACATTTCCAACACGATGAACGTGATCCAGGAAATCACCTCGCAAACCTCCTCCGGTACCACTGCCACCGCCAAGAGCATTGGTAACCTGGCCAAAATGGCCAGTGAGATGCGTAAGTCGGTATCCGGCTTTACCTTGCCGGGTGGGGAACAGGCTTAATCAGGTGCTGCGCGGCAAGCTGAAAGGCCTGCCGCACAAGGACTATGGCCGTGAGCGAGGGGCACGACATGCAGTCAGGCGTCTGGGCCTTGCAGCCTCTGGCAGACATGACAGCCACGGAGTTTCGTGACTGGCAGACGTTGCTCGAGGAGCGTACCGGGGTCGTTCTCAATGAACGGCGGCGGGCGTTTCTGCAAACCAATCTGAGTGCGCGCATGCGCGAGCTGGGCGTAATGGATTACGCCACGTATTACCGGCAGGTAACCGATGGTCCCCGCGGTGCGGTGGAATGGTCGACCCTGCTGGATCGGCTGACTGTGCAAGAAACCCGTTTCTTTCGTCATCGTCCTTCCTTTGAAGTGCTCGAAAGCTATTTGCGCGAGCGTTTGCAGCAGGGCGTGACGCAGCCATGGGAGCTGTGGAGCGTGGGCTGTGCCAGTGGCGAAGAGCCTTATTCGCTGGCCATCAGTGCGGCCGAGGTTCTGCGTGAAAGTGAACATCCGGATCATTTCGGGGTAACAGGCACCGATATCAGCCTGAATGCCCTGAGCAAGGCGCGCGATGGTCAATATGGCGCGCGGCGCCTGGAACAGTTGGATGCCGACCTGTGCCAGCGTTACTTCCTGGCTCAGGATGATGGACGTTTCAAAGTGGTGCCGAATCTGGCCGCGCGTGTGTGTTGCGCCCGGCTCAATGTGCTGGAGCTGGCCAAGGCACCGATGTCCGGAATGGACGTTATTTTTTGTCAGAACTTGTTGATCTATTTTCGTCGCTGGCGCCGCCGCGAGATCCT
>DASRUM010000268.1:0-22454 GCA_035655415.1 Pseudomonas sp. | reverse complement strand
CGTCGAGTTCATCGACCTTGAGGGCCTCAGTGAGGCGCAGCAGGAAGCGCACATCCAGGCGCTGCTAGAGCAGGAACAGCGCAACGGCTTCAACCTAGCCAAGCCACCGCTGATCCGAGTTCGCCTGGTGCGTCTGGGTGCAGGCCGGCACGAGATGATCCGCAGCTTCCACCACATTCTGATGGACGCCTGGTGCATCTCGCTGATCATGGTCGACTGTATCGACGCCTATGATGCCCTGCGCCAGGGGCGTACGCCGACGATGCGCAAGCCTCGTCCGTACCGCGACTACATAGCCTGGCTGCAGAAACAGAGCCTGCCCGAGGCGCAGGCGTTCTGGCAGCAACAGCTGCAAGGGCTCGACACCCCAACGCCGCTGGTCATCGAGCGCCAGACACGCCAAAGCCAGTACAGCGAAGCGGTGCTGGTTGACGATACGCTGATCCGTTTTGACGCGCGCGAGACCCGCGAACTGACTGCCCTCTGCCAGAACCAGCGGATTACTCCCAACACCCTGTTCCAGGGCGCTTGGGCCCTGTTGCTGTCGCGCTATAGCGGCCACCGCGACGTGCTCTTCGGCGTTACCGTTGCCGGCCGTCCACCACAGCTGGCAGGTGTGGAAGAGATGATCGGGCTGTTTATCAACACCCTGCCGCTGCGCGTACAGATTGATGAACAGCAGGACCGCATCGGCTGGCTGCAAGCACTGCAACGCTACAACCTCGGCCTGCGCGAGTTCGAACACAGCGCCCTGGTGGATATCCAGGGCTGGAGCGCCTTCCCGCGCGGCGAGGAGTTGTTCGACAGCATCCTGGTCTACGAAAACGCCCCCATCGACGACAAGTTGTTCAGCGGCGAACTGAGCTTCAGCCTGGACGACATGGAACACAGCGTGCACACCCACTACGGCCTCACCGTGGTGGTCATGCCCGGCGAACAGTTGGCCGTACGCATCTCCTACGATCGTCGACGTTTCACCCGCGACAGCATCGAACGTCTGCTGGGCCATCTGCGCCAGATCGTCCTCGGCATCCTCGCTGCACCAAGCGCCAGCCTCGCCTCACTGGAGCTACTGAGCGACGCAGAACACCAGCAGATGCTGGTGGAGTGGAACCGTACCCAACAACCCTTCCCGCTTGAGCGTACCTATGCCAGCCTGTTCGCCGAACAGGTGGCACGTCAGCCGAGCAAGGTCGCGGTTGTCTGCGAAGGCGAGCAACTCAGCTATGCCGAACTGGATGAACGGGCCAACCGCCTCGCTGCAGCGCTGATCACAGCCGGTACCGGGCCAAACCAACCGGTGGCCCTGCTCGCCGAACGCGGCCTGGCCCACCTCACGGCGCTGATCTCGATCTTCAAAGCCGGTGCCTGCTACCTGCCCCTGGAGGTCAAGCACCCGGCGCAGCGTCTGGCGGAAATCCTCGAGCTAAGCCGAGCCCCGCTGATGCTGGTCGGCGACAGCCAGTGCGCGCTGGCCGATGAGCTGTGTACCCGGTTCGGGGCAGAAGCGCCGCGAGTGATTGGTATTGAACCACTCTGGTTGAGCGGCCCCGCCCCACTCATAGAACCCCGCGGCACGGCGGACGATCTGGCTTACGTGATCTTTACCTCCGGCTCCACCGGCACGCCGAAAGGCGCACTGGTGGAACAGCGCGGCATGCTCAACAACATCTATGGCAAGGTGCCGAGCCTTGGCCTCAGCGAGCAGGACCGTATCGCTCAGACCGCCTCGGTAGCCTTCGATATTTCCGTCTGGCAACTGCTCGCTGCGCCGCTGCTGGGGGCCACCGTGCATATGCTGCCGGACGCCGTTAGCCATGACCCAGAGCGCCTGCTAGAGGTACTGCAAAACCAGCAACTGACACTCTGGGAAGCAGTACCTGCGGTCATCCGCGGAGTACTCACGGCCAGCACGGCAACCACCGACCTCAGTGCCTTGCGCTGGTTGCTGCCGACTGGCGAAGCACTGCCGCCAGCGCTGTGCCGCGACTGGTTCGCACGCTTCACCCATGTGCCATTAATGAACGCCTACGGCCCGGCGGAATGTGCCGACGATGTGGCCTTCCACGCTATCCATGCGGCGTCGGACGAGCAAGCCCAGGCCATGCCTATTGGCAGGCCTACACCGAACACCGAACTCTACGTGCTGGACGCCGAACTGCGCCCACTGCCGGTGGGCGTGCCCGGTGAAATATGCGTGGCTGGCGCTGGCGTCGGGCGCGGCTACCTGAACGATGCCGAGCGTACTCGGGCGGCGTTCGTCGATCACCCGTTCCAGCCTGGCGCGCGTTTCTACAGAACCGGAGATCTAGGGCGCTATCGCGCCGATGGTGTGATCGAATTCCTCGGCCGCCGCGATCAGCAGGTGAAGATCCGAGGCCATCGCATCGAACTGGGCGAGATCGAAGCCAAGCTGCAGCAGCACCCGGCCGTAAAAGCGGCAGCGGTGGTGGTGCACAAAGACGCCCGTAACGAATCGCAACTGGTCGGCTACTGGGTCGGCCACACCGCCGAGGCTGTCGATGCGCTCACGCTGAAGGAAGCCCTGAGCCGTCAGTTGCCGGCCTACATGGTGCCGCTGCGCCTGGTCGAACTGGATGCCCTGCCCCTCAACGCCAACGGCAAGGTCGATCGCAAACGCCTGGTGTTGCGCGAGCTGCAATGGAGCGAGAGCGAGTCGACTCCACCAGCCAATGAGACCGAACAGGCGCTACACGGCATCTGGCAGGAAGTCCTGGCGCTGGAGAGCTTCGGCGTTACCGACAGCTTCTTCGCCCTCGGCGGCCACTCGCTGCTGGCCACTCAAATGTTATCGAAGATTCGCGCAGTCTTTCGCATCGAGCTGCCGCTCAAAGCGCTGTTCGAGTGCCCCAGCGTGCGTCAACTGGCGCAGGCCATCGACCAACAACTGGCCGCTACCAGCGACGGCCCGGCAGACGCCGACGCCATTGCCGTACAGCCCCGGCCGCCGCGCCTGCCGCTGTCTTTCGCCCAGCAGCGGTTGTGGTTCGTCGAACAGCTAAACCCTGGTAGCGCCCATTTCAATATTCCCTTCGCCCTGCGCCTAAGCGGCGAGCTGAACATTGAGGCGCTGCGCGCCAGTTTCCAGTGGTTGCTTGAACGTCATGAGGTACTGCGTACCGCTTTCCCCAGCGAGGACGGCCAGCCCTACCAGCGAATCGTCGAGGCGTTGAGTTTCGAACTACCGATTAGTCACCTGACAGATGTCAGTGACGCTACGCTGCAAACCGAGCTGAGCAGCTGGTTCGCGCAACCGTTCGATCTGGTCAGCCCGCCGCTGATTCGCGCGCGGCTGTTGCATTTGGGCGAACGCCAGCACGTCCTGGCCATCACCCTGCACCACCTGGTCTCCGATGCCTGGTCAGCGACCCTGGCCCTGCGCGAGCTGACCCAGTTCTACGCTGCCCTGCAGGCCGGCGAGACGCCGCGACTGGCGCCGCTGCCAATCCAGTACGCTGACTACAGCCTTTGGCAACAGCAGCGCCTGCAACCGGCAGCGCTACAGCCGCATCTGGATTACTGGGAACATCAGCTCGCCCGCAATGACGGCGCAGATCAGGACTACCTGCTTGAGCTGCCGACCGACAAGCCGCGCCCGGCCAGCCAATCGCACCGCAGCGGCATGCTCGCCGCCCAGCTGTCGCCAATGGCCAGCGAGCGCGCCCGCGCACTGGCGGCGCGCCTGCAACAATCGCCGTTCAGCCTGGTGTTCGCCGCCTTCGCCAGTTTCCTGCAGCGCATGAGCGGTCAGGACGATCTGATCCTCGGCACCCCGGTGTCCAATCGCGAGCGGTCGGAAACCCAACCCCTGGTGGGCATTCTGCTCAACAACCTGCCGGTACGCGTGCGCTTCCAAGGCCAGCCGAGTTTCGCCGAGCTGGCGCGACAGGTCAGCGACACCCTGCTCGACGCCCAACGCCACCAGGACCTGCCCTTCGAACGTCTGGTCGACCACCTGGCACTGCCGCGCCGCCTGAGTCACGCCCCGCTGTTCCAGATAATGGTCGCGCAGCAGTTACCAATGGAGCGTCGCGTGCAGTTCCCTGGCCTTGAGTTCGAGGTGCTGGACACACCACTTAGCCACTCTGAATACGACCTGGACCTGCATATCGTCACCCCATCGCAGGGCCCCATCGAACTCAACCTGCTGTACGCCCATGACCTGTTCGAAGCGCCCAGCGCTGAGCGTTTACTGCAACGTTTTGTCCACCTTTTCGAGGCCATGCTCGAGGCGCCTGAGCGCCCGCTGGGCGAGCATCGCCTGCTAACACCGGATGAATGGCAACGCACGGTGGAGGGCTGGAACCGTACGGCGCAAGCCCTACCGCTAGCACCGACCATCCTCAACGCCTTCGAAGCCCAGGTTGTGCGCTCGGCGGATGCGTTGGCGATCGAACACCGCGAACATCGGCTGACCTACGGCGAACTCGATACCCAGGCCAATCGCCTGGCGCACCACCTGATCGCACAGGGCGTAGGCCGCGGCCACTGGGTGGCGCTGTGCCTGGATAAATCTCCAGAACTGGCGGTTGCCATCCTGGCAGTGCTGAAATGCGGTGCCGCCTACGTGCCAATCGACACCAGTTATCCGGCCGAACGTATCCGCTACATCCTCGACGACTGTGGCAGCGATCTGCTGCTGACCCATGGCCAATACGCGGCGCGCTACACCGAACTGCCAGTGAAGTTGCTGCAACTGGACCGACTGCAGGCGCAACTCGAGCAACAGCCAGCAACGCCGCCGACACGCTGCCTCGACGCAGACTCGCCGTTCTACGCCATCTACACCTCCGGTTCCACCGGCCAGCCCAAGGGTGCTGTGGTCACCCACGGCGGCGTGCGCAACCTGCAGCACTGGTACCTGCGCACATTGGGCTGGCGTCAGGGCGACAAGGTTCTGCTGGCTAGCGCCACCGGCTTCGACCTGACCCAGAAGAACATCTTCGCCCCGCTGCTGTGCGGTGCCACCCTGGTTATGCCCAGCGTGGAGTCCTATGACCCGCAGGCACTGCTGCACGACATCCGCAGCCACCGCATCACCCTGCTCAACGGTGCGCCCAGCGCTTTCTACCCGCTGGTGGAAATCGCCGACGCGCAGCAGTGGCGCGACCTGGCCAGCCTGCGCGCGCTGGTACTGGGCGGCGAACCGATCCGCATGGAGCGTCTGCACGGCTGGCTCGCCAGCGAGCACGGGCGCTGCCGCGTGATCAACAGCTACGGGCCCACCGAATGCACCGACGTGGTGGCCTGGCACGAAGTGGATATCGACGCGCCAAACGAGGTGCTGCCCATCGGCCGGCCGGTGGATAACAACCAGCTCTACGTACTTGATCGCTACGACCAGCCGCTACCGGTCGGCGCGATCGGCGAAATCTGCGTGGCCGGGGCCGGGGTGGGTAGCGGCTACCTGCATCGCGAGGCATTGACGGCCAGCGTATTCGTCACCAACCCCTTCGGCGAGGGCCGGCTGTACCGCACGGGCGACCTGGGCCGCTATCTGGCTAACGGCGAACTCGAATTTCTCGGACGTAAAGACTTCCAGATCAAGCTGCGTGGCCTGCGCATCGAGCCGGGCGAGATCGAGCAGGCACTGCGGCGCCTGGACGGTGTGCGCGACAGTCTGGCACTGGTGCGCGACGACAGGCTTATCGCCTATGTACTGACGGCCACAGGCAAACTACCGAGCGAAGGGTGGCGCGATGAGCTGGGACGTTTTATTCCCGCCTATATGCTGCCGCAGGCGCTGGTAGCCTTGAGCGAATGGCCGCTGAGCGCCAACGGCAAGATCGACCGCCGCGCGTTGCCGGAACCGCTACTGGAGGAAGCAGGGGAAACCTTGGAAGCGCCACAGGGCGACAGCGAAGTCCGCTTGGCAAGCCTCTGGGCGGAAACGCTGCAGGTGCCGCTGGAGCAGATCGGTCGCCAATCCAACTTTTTCCACCTCGGTGGCCACTCGCTGCTGGCGACCGTGTTGCTGACCCGCATCGCTGCGCTATTCGACACGGCTCCAGCTCTGCGCAGCCTGTTCGAACAGCCGACGCTGGCGGCACAGGCACGCAGCATCGACGGCACCACAGCGCAGCCGAACCACACCTTACCGACGCTGGTAGCTGGGCCGCACCCGGCACGTCTGCCGCTGTCCTTCGAGCAGCAGCGCCTGTGGTTCCTTGAGCAATTGGCACCGGACACCGGCGAATACAGCATCATCACGGCACTGACTCTGACCGGCGAACTCCGTCTGGAAATACTGCGTCAGGCCTTCGAAACGCTCGTCGAACGTCACACCATTCTGCGCAGCCGCCTGCTCGACAAAGGCGACGGCGCTGAACTGCTGATCGACGCCCCGGCCTTCTTCAATCTGGTTGTCGAGGATTACCAGGGCAGCGCGGCGGCCTGGCCGGAGCACCAACGTCAGGTCGCCGAGGCCGAGGCGCGCCAGCCGTTCGACTTGGCGCGCGAACATCCGTTGCGCGTGCACCTGATCCGCCACCCAGCCAGCGGTCAGGCCCTGCTGTTGCTCGGCCTGCACCACTCGGCCGCCGACGGCTGGTCACTGCAGGTGCTGCTGGAGGAACTCGCCGAAGGCTACCGCGCCGGTCTGGAAAAGCGCCGACCCGACTTGCCGACGCTGCCGGTGCAGTACGTGGACTACGCCGTGTGGCAACGCAGTGCGGCCCGCCAGCAGATCTACCGTCAGCAGTTGGACTACTGGCAGACGACCCTGGAGAACGGCGACTACCGGCTCGAACTGCCAACCGATTTGCCGCGTCCGGCGACGTTCGACAACACTGCCGGCACCTGCTTCGCCCGTCTGCCGCAGGCGCTGACCACGCGGCTGCGGCAGTTCGCCCACGAGCAGAATGTCACGCCCTTCATGCTGTTACTGGCCGGTCTCAAGCTGTTCCTCAGTCGCTACAGCGGGCAGCAGGACATGCGTATTGGCACCCCGGTCGCCAACCGCCGCCTCGACGTCGTGCAGCCCTTGATTGGTTGCTTCGTCAACACCCTGGTGATCCGCTCCGAACTGACCCCACAGCAGACCTTCGGCGACTACCTGGCCCAGCTGCGGCAAACCGTGCTGATGGCGCAGGAGCACCAGGATGTGCCCTTCGAGCAGGTGGTCGAGCACTTGGCGCCGGAGCGTGATCTGTCGCGCACGCCGCTGTTTCAGGTGGCTTTCGTCATGCAGAACAGCGAGCGCGCGCCCCTGCAGTGGCCGGATCTGAGCCTGCAGCCACTGGATATCCGCTCGTCAGCGGCCAAGTTCGAACAGAACTGGGAAGTCCACGACGACGGCCAGCAGTTGTCGGTGATGCTGGAGTACCGCGCCTGCCTGTTCCATGAGGCAACCATGCAGGCCTGGCTAGTCCAGTGGCAGGACTTCCTCGGCCAACTGCCGGATGCCGTGAACACCCCGCTCGCCCAGCTCTCGCCACTGAGCGAGGCCGACCGCCAGCGCCAGCTGCTGACGTGGAACGATACCGCCCGTCACTATCCCGGCCTCGCAACTCTCAGCGAAGCCCTGGCGCAACAGGCGCTGCGCAGCCCCGACGCACCTGCACTGGTCTGCGAAGGCGAAACCCTGACCTACCAAGCGCTGCACCAGCGCGCAGACCATCTGGCGCAGGCCCTGGCCGCCCAGGGCATTGGCCGCGAACAGGTGGTTGCGGTATGCCTGGAACGTTGCAGCGATCTGCTCGTGGCACTACTGGCCATCATCAAGGCGGGCGCAGCCTACCTGCCGCTGGACCCGCACCTGCCCCCTGCCCGCCTGGCCTTTATGCTGGACGATGCCGCCTGCCCGCTGGTGCTGACGCAGAGCCAGTGGCGTGACCGGTTGGCAGCGCAGGTGCCGGCCTGGTGCCTGGATCAGCCGTTGCCCGAGATCGTCGGCACGCCCCGTATAGTCGCTAATCAGCCGGGCGATCTCGCCTACGTGATCTACACCTCCGGCTCCACCGGTCAGCCGAAAGGTGTGCTCAACCAGCACGGCGCGTTGATGAACCGCCTGCACTGGATGCAGGAGGCCTTCCCGCTTGATGCGACGGACCGCGTACTGCAGAAAACCCCCTACGGTTTCGACGTGTCGGTGTGGGAGTTCTTCTGGCCGCTGATCACTGGTGCTTGCTTGGTGCTCGCCAAACCAGGCGGACATCAGGACAGCGGCTACCTGGGGGAGCTGATCCAGCGCGAGCGCATCAGCACCCTGCACTTCGTGCCGTCCATGCTGCAGGCCTTCGTTAGCGAACCAGATCTTGAGCACTGCACCAGTCTGCGCCAGGTCTTCGCCAGCGGCGAGGCGCTGCCGCTGGCCTTGCAGCAGCGCTTCTGCACGCGCCACCCGGCCCGCCTGATCAACCTTTATGGGCCCACCGAAGCCGCCATCGACGTCAGCGTCTGGATCTGCGACGACGCCTCGACGCTGGGCTTCGTGCCCATCGGCAAACCCATCGCCAACATCCAGCTGTATATCCTCGACGAGGGCCTTAATCCGCTGCCACTCGGCGCGGTTGGCGAGCTCTACATCGGCGGAGCGGGCTTGGCGCGTGGCTACCTGAATCGCCCCGAGCTGACCGCCACGGCCTTTATCGCCAGCCCGTTCAAGGCTGGCGAGCGCCTGTATCGCACGGGCGACCGCTGCCGCTTCCTGGCCGACGGCAACATCCAGTACCTGGGCCGCCTCGACCATCAGGTCAAGCTGCGTGGCCAACGTATCGAACTGGGCGAGATTGACGCCGCTCTGCTCGCTCAACCCTGCGTACGTGAGGCCGCCACCCTGCTGCGCGACGATCTGGGCACGCCGCAACTGGTGGCCTATGTGGTTGCATCCGCAAGCGGGCTGGACGTAGAGCAACTGCAAACCGCCCTGACGCAGGCGCTGCCTGCGCACATGGTGCCAAGCGTGGTGGTAGAGCTGGCCGCTCTGCCGCTCAATAGCAATGGCAAGCTGGATCGCAAACAACTGCCAAAGCCGCATCTGGAACTATCCGGCGATACCTTTGAGGCCCCACAAGGCGAGGCCGAACAGCATCTGGCCGCACTCTGGAGTGAGATTCTCGAGGTGCCGCTCGAGCTGATCGGCCGTCATAGCCACTTCTTCCGCCTGGGTGGTCATTCATTGCTGGCCACCGTGCTGCTGGCACGCCTGCGTCAACAGCATGGCCAGGCACCCGCCCTGCGCCAGCTGTTCGAACAGCCGACGTTGAAAGCGTTCGCGGCGCTGCTCGGTAGCTCCGCTGCCGCGCCTGTCGTTGAACTGCGGCCGCAACCGCGTCCCGAGCGCCTGCCGCTGTCCTTCGCCCAGCAACGCCTGTGGTTCCTCGAACAGCTCAACCCGGAAGCCGCGGAATACAACATCACTTCGGCCGTCGAACTGAACGGTGCAGTACAGCTCGACTGGCTGCAGCAAGGTCTGGCCAGCATAGTCGCGCGACATGAAGTGCTGCGCGGCCGCCTAGTAGAACAGGGCTATGGTGCCGAACTGCTGATCGACGCCGAAAGCCGTGCAGACTTCACCATCGAGCGGATCGTTGCAGCAGACTGGGATGGGCACATTGCGCGCTGCATCGACGCAGAAACCCAGACACCCTTCGACCTGGCTGCCGGCCCGCTGATCCGCGGTCGCCTGCTGCAAAGCGAGCAGCGCACGCTGTTGCTGCTGACGCTGCACCACACCGTCGCAGATGACTGGTCAATGCAGTGCCTGATCGACGAATTGGCCGAGTTCTACCGTGCCCGCAGCGAAGGCCGTGAAGCGGCACTGCCCGAATTGCCGGTGCAGTATGTCGACTATGCCCTATGGCAACGCTTGCCGGCCCAGGCCGAGCGTTATCGGGAGCAGCTGGAATACTGGCGCGAGACCCTCGGCGATGGCGACTACCTGCTCGAGCTCCCCACCGATCATCCGCGCCGGGCGGAACCGAACACCCTCAGCGGCTTCCATAGCCTGGTGCTGCCGGACAGCCTCACGCAACAACTGCGCGAGGCGGCGCAAGGCCAGGGCGTAACGCTCTACGTGCTGGTGCTGGCCGTCACCCAGGTGCTGCTCGGTCGCCTAGCCGGCCAGCGCGATGTGCGTATCGGCACTGCGGTGGCTAACCGCGATCTGGCGGAAACCCAGGCGCTGATCGGTTGCTTCGTCAATACCCTGGTGATTCGTGCCGAGGTCGATCCGCAGCAGGCGTTCAAAACCTTCCTGAACCAGGTCGGCGAACGCGTGCTGAAGGCCCAGGAACACCAGGAAGTGCCCTTCGAACAGCTGGTCGATGCACTGGTTAGCGAGCGTGACATGACCCGCTCGCCGCTGTTCCAGGTGCTGTTCGCCATGCAGAACGCGCGCCTGCGTGACGATGCCTGGGCACCGCTGACGCTGCGCGAAATCGAGGTGCCGTCCAGCGCATCGAGCTTCGACCTGAGCTGGGAGGTGCACGACGACGGCCAACGCCTGTCGCTGCGCCTGAAGTACAAGCGCCAGCTGTTCGAGGCCGAGACCATCACACGCTGGGCCGACGCCTGGCAGCGTCTGCTAGGCGATGCAGTGCAGCGCCCGCAGGCCGCGCTGGGCGAACTCGACCTGCTCGGCGAAGCCGAGCGCAGCCGCCAATTGCACGACTGGAACGCTACGGACAAGACCTACCCCGGTCCGCACAGCCTGGCCCAGGCACTGGCCGACCAGGCCGCGCGCACACCGGACGCGCCGGCGCTGATCTACGCCGACCAGCGCCTTAGCTATGCCGAACTGCACACCCGCACAGGCGCCGTAGCCAGGCAACTGCGCGAACGCGGCGTGGGCCGTGAACAGGTGGTCGCCGTATGCATGCAGCGCTCGGTAGAGATGGTCGTAGCCCTGCTCGGCATCATCCGCGCTGGTGCCGCCTACCTGCCGCTCGACCCGGAACTACCGGTCGCCCGCCTGGCGCTGATGCTCGACGACGCCAAGCCAAGCCTGACCCTGGCGCAACAGACCACGGTCGCGCGCTTACCGCAGGCCACGCCGGTCTGGTGCCTGGACGCCTTGACCCTGGAGGACGGCCCACAGCCCGAGGCGCTTAACCAACCCGGCGACCTCGCTTACGTGATCTACACCTCCGGCTCCACCGGTCAGCCCAAGGGCGTGCTCAACGAGCACGGCGCGCTGATGAACCGCCTGTACTGGATGCAGGATGCTTACCCCATCGGGGCCGATGACCGCGTCCTGCAGAAAACGCCATACAGCTTCGACGTGTCGGTGTGGGAGTTCTTCTGGCCGCTGATCACCGGTGCCTGCCTGGTGGTTGCCAAGCCGGATGGCCATCGCGACAGCCGTTACCTGACCGAGCTGATCCAGCGCGAGCGCATCACCACCCTGCACTTCGTGCCCTCGATGCTGCAGGCCTTCGTCGGCGAGCCAGAGCTGGAGCGCTGTACCTCACTGCGCCAGGTCTTCGCCAGTGGCGAAGCACTGCCGCTTGATCTGCAACAGCGCTTCTACACGCGCCACACGGCGCAGCTGATCAATCTCTACGGCCCCACCGAAGCGGCCATCGACGTCAGTTGCTGGCCCTGCGATCCAGCTTCGGCCCTGGGCTTTGTGCCCATCGGCAAGCCCATCGCCAATCTCAAGCTGTACGTCCTTGATGAAGCACTCAAACCATTGCCCATAGGCGCGGTGGGCGAGCTCTATATCGGCGGCAAGGGCCTGGCACGCGGCTACCTGAACCGAGCGGAGCTGACCGCCGAGCGTTTCGTTCCGAGCCCGTTTGAAATAGGCGAGCGCCTGTACCGCACCGGCGACCGCTGCCGCTTCCTAGCCGACGGCAATATCCAGTACCTGGGCCGTCTCGACCATCAGGTCAAGCTACGCGGCCTGCGCATCGAGTTGGGCGAGATCGACGCCGTGCTACTGAACCAGGATGGCATCGAGGCGGCGGTGACCCTGCTGCGCGACGATCTAGCTACACCGCAACTGGTGGCCTATCTCAGCGGTCCTGCGCCGGTGGACGTAGCCGCCCTCAAGCAGCGGCTAGGGCTGCATTTGCCGACGCATATGGTGCCGGAGTTCATCGTGCAACTGCCTACCCTGCCGTTGAGCAGCAACGGCAAGATTGAACGCAAGGCGTTGCCCAAACCACAGATTGAACGCCAAGCGCAGCAGTACCAGGCACCGACCAGTGCTACCGAGGAAGTGCTATGCCGGCTGCTCGGTGAGCTGCTCGGCGTCAGCCAGCCAGGGGTCAATGACAACTTCTTCGCCCTGGGCGGCGACTCCATCCTCGGTCTGCAGTTCATCGCTCAAGCCCGCGCCCATGGCATCGGCCTGACACCGCGGCAGTTGTTCCAGCAGCGCACCCTGGCCGACCTGGCGCAGGTCGCCAGCCAAGTCGAAAGCTGTCAAGCCGAACAGGGATTGCTGGAAGGCGCGGCGCCACTGCTGCCGATCCAGCAGTGGCTGCTGGTACAGCAGCTGAAGGAGCCTGGTCACTGGAGCCAGTCGGTACTGCTGACGCCAACCCGAGCACTGGATGCCGAGGCGCTACGCGCAACGCTGCAGGCGCTGGTCGAGCAGCACGACGCCTTGCGCCTGCGCTTCACCCAGGAGCACGGCCAATGGCGGCAAAGCTACGCTGACGCGCAGCAGGCCCTGGGCTTCGCCCGGGTCGCCCTGAACGTTGAGTACACGCCGCAGGCGCTACGCGCTTGCATCGCCGCGCAGATCGAAGCGTGCTTCGATCTGGCGCAAGGCCCGCTGTTCCGCGCTCTGCTGATCTACCTGGCGGACGGCAGCCAGCGCCTCTACCTGGTGGCCCACCACCTGGTGGTGGACGCGGTGTCCTGGCGCGTGCTGCTGGAAGACTTCACCACGCTCTACCCACGCTTGGCCGAGGGCCAGCCCGCCACGCTGTCAGCAAAGACCAGCTCCTACCGTCAGTGGGGCCAGCGCCTGTGGCAGCAGGCCGGCAGCCCCGCCGTGCAAGCGCAACGCGACTACTGGCGGCAGCAGACGCTGCCCGGCGCACTGCCGGCGGATCAGCCGCAGGCGGACAACTCAGTGGCAGATGAAGTGAGCCTGAGCGAGGCGCTGAGCGTCGAGGAAACCCAGGCCCTACAGCAGGCGCAGAACAGCTACCGCACCCAAGGCCACGAACTGTTGATAGCCGCCCTGGCCGGCGCGCTGCACGAATGGTCGGGCGCGACCGCCATCGGCATCGATCTGGAAGGCCACGGGCGCGATGCGCCCTTCGCCGAGCTGGACGTCAGCCGCACGGTGGGCTGGTTCACCCAGCTCTACCCGGTGCGCCTGAACCTGCCGCAGGCCAGCGATACCGCTGCGCTGATAGTCGCGGTCAAGGAACAGCTGCGCGCCGCGGCCGACCAGGCCATGGGCTATGGCCTGCTGCGCCATACGGCCGAGCTGCCGCTGCCGGCGCACCGCCATCCGCTGCTATTCAACTATCTGGGCCAGGTCGACAGCGCCTCCGGCAGCCTGCTGCAGCTCGCTGACGAGCCGTTGCCGGCGCATGTCGCCGCCGACACAACCCGCAGCCACGAGCTGGAAGTGGTGCTCGCGGTGCTCGGCGGTCGCTTGCAGGTGGAGATGAAGTTCGCCGGCCTGCGCTACGCCCCGGCCACCCGCGAGCGTCTGCTGCAGGCCTACCTCACGCATCTGCGCAGGGTCATCCAGCACTGCCAGGGCAACCAGGCGGGTCAGTTGTCGCCGACGGACTTCCCGCTGGCCAAGGCCCTGAACCAGAAGAGCCTGGACACCCTGTTAAGCAAACTCAAGAGCAAACCTATCTCGCAAAGCTAGCGGCTGGCACGCCGGTCGACTCCTCGGAGTCGCCGGGTGCCGACGCGAAGCTCGATACGTTTTTACGGCCTACGGACTGGAAGCAGAATCATGAGCAACATCGAGGACATCTACTCCCTCTCGCCCACCCAGCACGGGCTGCTGTTCCACAGCGTCTATGAGCCGGATTCGCGCGTGTACTACCAGCAGCTCAGCCTGGACATGACCGGCCCGCTGGACACCGGTGCCTTCCGCCGTGCCTGGCAGGCGCTGATGCAGCGCCATGCAGTACTGCGCACCGCCTTTCTCTGGGAAGACCTGGACGATGCCTACCAGGTGGTCCAGCACGAAGTACCCCTGCCCCTGAGCGAACTGGATTGGCGCGACCATAACGAAGAAGCCGAGGACGCCCTGCGCCAACGTGCACGGCTGGAGCGCGACCAAGCGCTGGAGCTGAACGAGGCACCGCTGATGCGCCTGTGCCTGGTAAGCCTGCCCGAACAACGCTGGCACCTGATCTGGACCTTTCACCACATCCTTATGGATGGCTGGAGCGTGGGCGTGGCCATTCAGGAATGGCTGGCCCTGTACTACGAGCAACTGCGCGGCCGTGCATTCAGTCTGCCGCCGAGCCGCGGATACCGCGACTACATCGCCTGGCTGGGCGAGCAGGACGCAGACGCCACCGAAGGTTTCTGGCGCGAGCAGCTGCAAGAGGTCAGCGAGCCCACGCCGCTACCAAGTTTCGCCCCGCCGCCCGAGGCGCCGCAGGAGCATCCCTATGCGGAACGCGAGACGCGCCTCGACGCCGCTGAAACCGCACACCTGACGCAGTTCGCGCGCCAGCATCACCTAACCGTCAACACCCTGATCCAGGGTGCCTGGGCCTTGCTGCTCGGGCAGCACGCTGGACGCGACGAAGTGGTCTACGGCGTTACCGTCGCTGGCCGCCCGGATGCACTGGCGTCGGTGGACAGCATGGTTGGTCTGTTTATCAACACCCTGCCGCTGCGCGTGCAACTGACCGACGAGCGCCCCCTGAGCGACTGGCTGCAGGCCCTGCAGCAGCGCAATAGCGACCTGCGCCAGCACGCCTACCTGCCACTGAGCCGACTCAAGCCGCTAAGCCAGGTGCCCGCCGAACGGGCGCTGTTCGACTCGATCCTGGTGTTCGAAAACTTTCCGGTCACCGACGCGCTCAATCAGGACGCCGACGGCCTGCGCTTCAGCGCGCCGCCAGAACTGCGGCGCGACGATGGCATCAAGCTGACCCACGGACGCAACCACTTTCCGCTGTCGTTGATCGTGGTGCCGGGCGAGCGCCTGGAGTACCTGTTCAGTTATGAGCGCAGCCGTTTCAGCGACGGCGAGATCGCCACCCTGTCCGCCCAGTTACGCGCGATCCTGCTGGCCATGGCCGAACAACCGCAGGCCCGTGTGCAGGCGCTGGACTGGCTGAGCGACGACGAACGCCAGCGCGTCCAGGCCTATGGCCAGGGCGCACACCTGGAGGTCGCGGCCGAGACGCTGCACCAGCGCTTCGCCCATTGGGCCGCAACAAGCCCCGAGCAGTTGGCAGTGCGCGACTGCCAGCGCGCCCTGAACTACCGCGAGCTGGACGCCGAGGCCAATCGCCTGGCCCATCACCTGCAAGCGCAGGGCATTGGCGCGGGCCGTCTGGTTGCCCTGGCGCTGGAGCGCAGCGTCGACTTCGTCATCGCGCTGTTGGCCACCCTCAAGAGCGGCGCCGCCTACCTGCCGCTCGATCTCAAACAGCCCGCAGGCCGCCTGGCGGACATCCTCGCCGACAGCCGCGCCGATCTGCTGATCAGCCGCCGCCCGCTGGAGTCACGTCTGCCGCGTGACGAAGCACCGGCGAGGCTCTGGCTGGACGACCAAGCCGCCGCCATCGCCGCTCTGCCATCCAGCGCCGCACCGCTGGCCCATGACCCAGCCGCGCCGGCCTATGTCATCTACACCTCCGGCTCCACCGGCATACCCAAGGGCGTACTGGTCGAACACCGCGCCATCGTCGGCTACCTCGCTGCCGTGGCCCAACTGCTCGACCCGCCGCCTGCGGCGCGCTATGCGCTGCTGTCGACACTGGCGGCCGACCTCGGCCATACCCAGCTGTTCGGCGCGCTATGCAGCGGCGGCAGCCTGCTGCTGGTGGATGAGGACACCAGCTTCGATCCGCTGGCCCTGGCCGATTTCTTCGGCGAGCACCCGGTGGACGTGCTGAAAATCACCCCCGGGCATCTACACGGCCTGCTCCAGGCGCACCCCGACCCACGCCTGCTGCCCCGCGCCCGCCTGGTATTCGGCGGCGATGCACTCAAACCTGCGCTGCTTGAGCAGGTGCGGGCACTGGCCCCGACACTACAGCTGTTCAATCACTACGGCCCCAGCGAAGCGACGGTCGGTGCGGTGGCCACTGCGCTACAGGCGACTGTTGGCCTGGTCCCGCTGGGCCGGCCGCTGGCCAATCGCCAATTGCGCGTCGTCGATAACAGCGGGCGCAGCGCGGCCACTGGCGTACCCGGCGAGCTGTGGATCGCTGGCGACCTGGCGCGCGGCTACCTGCACCACCCGCAGCTGAGCGCCGAACGTTTCGTCGATGCCGACCAGCAGCGCTGGTACCGCACCGGCGACCGCGTGCGCTGGCTGAACGACGGCCAGTTGGCCTTCCTCGGCCGGGTCGATAACCAGGTAAAAATTCGCGGCAATCGCATCGAGCTGGGCGAAGTAGAGGCGCAGATCAAACGCCTGTCGCCGCTGATCGATCAGGTACTGGTACGCGTGCTGGATGTGGATGGCACGCAACGCTTGGTCGCTTACGTGGTGGCCCGCCAATCGCTGTCCGCCAACAAGCTGTGCGAGGACCTCGGCCGGCGCGTACCGGACTATATGGTGCCGGCGCACGTCATCACCCTTGACGCCATCCCGCTGACCGCCAACGGCAAGCCGGATCTGCGCCAGTTACCGCTGCCCAGCGCGCCGGTCGATGACGGTGCCAGCCACGTTGCCCCGCGCAATGAGGTGGAAACGCTGCTCGCGCGTATCTGGCAGGACGTGCTGAAAGTCGAGCGGGTTGGCGTGCACGACAATTTCTTCGCCCTTGGTGGCGACTCGATCCTCAACCTGCAGATCATCGCCCGCGCCAACCAGCAAGGGTTGAAGTTGACGCCCAAGCAGCTGTTCGACAACCGTACCATCGCCGATATCGCCCAGGTGCTCGGCTCCGGTGCCGAAACAGCGGTGGCCCGGCAGCAAAGCGAAGGCTTTGCAATCGCCCTGACCGCCGGCCAGCGAGCGCGCCTGGAAGCCGGCGAAGCAAACGCCAGCTGGCGTTGCATCGCCCTCAACGGCCAGGTGCCGAGTGCCCAACTGGCCCAGGCCCTGGCAGCGCTGCAAAGCCACCACCAGGCGCTACGTCTGGCCCTGCGGCAGACGCCCGATGGTGATTGGCAGCAGCAGGTGCTGGCCGCGCCCGTGCCTTGTGCGGTGGACGAGCAGCCCCAAGTGGACGTATCGCCCGCCGCGCTGCAGACCCTGGCCGATAACGCCTTTGCGCGCCTGGATCTGTCCGTGGGCCAAAGCTTGCACGCCACCTTGCTGCGCTGCGCCGAGGGTGATCAATTGCTGCTGGTCGCCCATCCACTGTGTCTGGACGAGGCCGCCTGGCCGCTGCTGCTCGCCGATCTCAACCTGGCGCTGTCGCAACTGCGCCACCAGCGACCGCTCCGCCTGTCGTACAAGGGTGGCGAGCTGAGCGCTTGGAGCGAACAGCAGCAGCGCGATGCCAGCAGTGATCGCCTGGACGAGGTGTGGGAGCACTGGTTGCAATATGCCGGCCTTGATCTGCCCCCCCTGGAATTGTCCGCCTCCAGCCAGACTGTTGAGCAGCGACTGGACGCTGCCAACTCGGCGCGCCTGAAGCGGCTTATCGAGACGCTGCAGCTGGACTGGAACACCCTGCTGACGGCCGCCTTGGTCGAACAGCTGCGCACCGTCGAGCACGCGCCACTCGCGCTGACGTTACTGGCCGGCAGGCCTGAGGTCGAGCGCCTGCCGCTGAGCGCGCCGATTGCCGCGGCGGATCTCGACCCGGCGCGCCTGCTCGGGCCGCTGGCACTGCCTGTGCCGTTCTATCTACAGGCCCCAGGTGGCAATGCTCTTGAACGGTTGCAGGCGGTTGCCGCACAACTGCGCGCCTACCCGCAGCATGGCGCGGACTACGGCACCCTGCGCTATCTCGCGGACAACCCCTACCTGCTGGAACCGCTGCGCGCGTTGCCGGCAGCGCCAGTCACCCTGCGCTGGCTCGGCGACTGGGACGCCCACCGCGAGGCACACGCGGTGCTCGACGAGATCCGCGCCGCCAGTCGTGAAGCGGCCGGCGCCAGTGCGCTGACCCTGGATGCCTGCTGGCATAACGGCCAATTGCAGCTGCACGGCACAGGAACGCTGGCGGCCAGTTGGACGCCAGCCCTCATCGCCCATCTGCATACCTTGGCCGAATTGGCCGATAGCCCGGCGCTGCGCCCGGCCAGCGAGGCCTTCCCGCTGTGCCACGAGCAGGCCGCGACACTGGCCAGCGAGCCATTGCCCTGGGATCGCTTGCAAGACCTCTACCCACTTTCACCGATGCAGCAAGGCATGCTGTTGCACACCCTGTTGCAGCCGCACAGCGGTATCTACCTGATGCAGCAGCGTTACAGCTGGGACGGTGAGCTGCAACGCCCGGCCATGGAACAGGCCTGGCGGCTGTTCCTCGAGCGTCATCCGATGCTGCGTACCGCCTTCTCCTGGCAGGACGACCACGCGCCACTGCAGTGCCTGTACCGCGACACCGAGCTGGCATTCGATTGGTACGACTGGCGCCACCTGGACGCCGAGCAACAGCGCGAAGCGATGGACAGGATGCTGGCCGACGAGCGCCAGCGCGGCTTCGACATGAGCCGTGCGCCGCTCACCCACCTGCGGGTATTCCAGCTGGCGGAGCAGCGTTTCAGCATGGTGCGCAGCTTCCATCACATCCTCACCGACGCCTGGTGCTTCGGCCTGTTGATGGAAGACCTGCTGGCGATCTACCAGGCCGTGGCACGCCAGGAACCGGTGGCGCGCCCACACTTTCGTTCGTTCCGTGGCTATATGAGTTGGCTCACCCAGCAGGACATGGCCAGCGCGCAAAATTTCTGGAGCAATGAACTGGCCGGCTTCGAGGAGCCAACGCCGCTGCAGGTGGACATCCCCGTCGCCCAGCCGGACCGTGCGCCTGAAGCGGTCGGCGACTGCAATCTGACCCTCAGCGTCACCCGCACTCAGCGCCTGCAGCAACTCTGCCAGCAGCACCAACTGACCCCCAACACCTGGATCCAGGGGGCCTGGGCGCTGCTGCTGTCGCGCTACAGCGGCAACCGCGATGTGCTCTTCGGCGTCACCGTTGCCGGGCGTCCCACCTCGCTGGCTGGGGTTGAGGAGATGGTCGGGCTGTTTATCAACAGCCTGCCACTGCGCATCGATGTCGATCCCGAGCAACCGGTGATTGGCTGGCTGCAGGCGCTGCTCTCGCACAACGCCGAGCTGCGTGACTACGAGTTCGCACCGCTGGTGGACATCCAGCGTTGGAGCGAGATACCCCGCGGCCGTCAATTGTTCGACAGCCTGGTGGTGTTCGAGAATGCCCCCCTGGACATCAGTAGCGTCAAGCTGGACAGCTTCAGCATCGACATCTACGAAGACCGCGTACACACCAACTTCCCGATGACGGTGGTGCTCTACCCCGGAGATCGCCTCGGCATCCGCCTGTCCTATGACCAGGGCCGTTTCGCCGCCGACACGGTGCAGCGCATGCTCGGCCACTTGGTGCAACTACTCGGCGAGATGCTGGAGCGGCCCGATGCGGCCCTCGGCACCCTGCAGATGCTGCCCGCAGCCGAGCGCCAACAACTGCTGGTGGACTGGAACCAGAGCGCCGCTGACTTCCCGCTGGATCGCGGCTACGCTGCGCTGTTCGCCGAACAGGTGCAGGCACACCCGCAGCGCCTCGCTGCGGTCTGCGCCGGCGAATCGCTCAGTTATGCCGAGCTCGACCGCCGCGCCAACGCCATTGCTCACGCCTTGCAGCAAGCGGGTGCCGGACCGGACACCTTGGTGGCCCTGGCCGCCGAGCGCGGTCTGGCGCTGCTGACCATGATGATCGCCACGCTCAAAGCCGGCGCCGCGTTCCAGGCATTGGACATCCAGCATCCGCCGCAGCGCCTGGCTGAACTGCTCGAACTGAGCGGTGCGCCCCTGCTGCTGCTGGACGAAAAGGCCAGCGGACTGCTCGACGCGGTATTGCCAGGGGTGACGCGACAACCCACCTGCCTGGTGGTCCAGCAGCTTTGGCACGGTGAGGGTGCCGCAGTCACCTATCCACACCAAGCGGATCAGCTCGCCTATGTGATCTTCACCTCCGGGTCCACCGGCACGCCGAAGGGCGCGCTGGTGGAACAGCGCGGCATGCTCAACAACATCTTCGGCAAGCTGCCGACGCTTGACCTGAATGCCGAGGATCGCATCGCCCAGACTGCCTCACCGGCATTCGACATCTCAGTCTGGCAGTTCCTCGCCGCGCCGCTGCTAGGCGCCACCGTGCACATCCTGCCCGATGCCGTGGCGCACGACCCCGCGGCCCTGCTCGATGCCATCGAACAGCAGCGTCTGACCCTGCTCGAAGCGGTGCCGGCACTGATCCGCGGCCTTCTTCAGGAGGCCCGGCCGCAGCACCAACTCACCAGCCTGCGCTGGCTGCTACCCACCGGCGAGGCCCTGCCGCCCGCGCTCGCGCGCGACTGGCGGCAGCGCTTCCCCGCCACACCGCTGATGAACGCCTACGGCCCGGCCGAGTGTTCCGACGACGTCGCCTTCCACCCCATCCACGAAGCGCCGCAGGACGACTGCGCACATATGCCGATAGGCAGGCCCACCGCCAACAACCAGCTGTTCATCCTCGACACAGCCATGCACCCGGTGCCCATCGGCGTACCGGGCGAGCTGTGCGTTGGCGGCGTGGGGGTCGGCCGTGGCTACCTGAACGATGCCGAACGCACCCGCGCAGCCTTCGTCGACCACCCGTTCCAACCCGGCGCGCGCTTCTACCGCACGGGCGACGTGGGACGTTATCGTGCAGACGGCGTGATCGAGTACCTGGGCCGCCACGATCAACAGGTGAAAATCCGCGGCCATCGCATCGAACTGGGCGAGATCGAGAACCGCCTAATGCGTCATCCGCTAGTCGACAGCGCTGCAGTTCTGGCCCTGCCCGATGCCCGTGGCGACTTGCAACTGCTCGCCTGCTACGTGCTCGCCCACGAGCACGGCGCGACGGTGGACGACGCCACCGCCCGGGCGTCGCTGATCGAGCATCTGCGCCCGCAACTGGCGGCCTACATGGTTCCCGGCCACTGGCAACGGTTGGAACAACTGCCGCTCAATGCCAACGGCAAGGTCGACCGCCGCGCGCTGACCGCCCTGGGTTTGCCAAGCGAGGATGCGCCGCAGGCGCTGGTGGCCCCGCGCACACCGACCGAACAAGCGCTGGCCGAACTCTGGCAGACGCTGCTCGGGCTGACCTCGCTGAGCGTGCACGACGACTTCTTCGCTCTCGGCGGTCATTCGCTGCTGGCTACCCAGGTGATCTCGCGCATCCGTCGACGGTTGAACGTCGACCTGCCGCTGCGCGCCCTGTTCGAGCACCGCACGGTGGCGGAACTGGCACAAGTGGTGGACGCTCAGGTACCCACTAAGCAGGCGAGTGAGGAGATTCCGCGGGCCTCGCGCGCACAACCTTTGCCGTTGTCCTACGCCCAGCAACGCCTGTGGTTCCTCGATAGGCTGGAAGGTGCCAGCGCCGCCTACAACCTCTCAACCGCGGTGCGTCTGAGCGGTGATCTCGACGTCCAGGCACTGCGTGCCGCCCTGCAGCATGTGGTCGAGCGCCACGAATCGCTGCGTACCGGCTTTAGCCTGGAAGGCGACACGCCACGCCAGGTCATCACAGACGACGTGGAGCTTGAGCTGGCGTTGCAGCACCTCGACGCGAACGACGACACGCAATTGCAGCAATACATCGACGAGGAAGCCGCACGCCCCTTCGACCTGCAACGCCCACCGATGCTGCGCGCGCGCCTGCTGCGCCTGAGCGATAGGCAGCACGTGCTGCAGTTCACCCTGCACCATATCGCTACCGACGCCTGGTCCATGGGCATTCTGGTGGAGGAAGCGATCACCGCCTACCGGGCCTACAGCCTTGGCGAAACACCGAATCTAGCAGCGCTGCCAATTCAGTATGCCGACTATGCCCACTGGCAGCGCAGCGCACCGCAACAGCAGCGCCTGGCCCGCGATATCGATTACTGGCGCGGCCAACTGCAAGGCGCGCCCATGCTGTTGCGCCTGCCGCTGGACAGGCCGCGACCGGCTAGCCCCAACTATCAAGGCGCGGCCATCCGCCAGACCCTGACCCTCGCCCAGACCGAACGGCTTAAGAGCTATGCCCAGCAGCAGCGTGCAACGCTGTTTATGGTGCTGCTCAACGCCTTCAACTGCCTGCTGCAACGGGCCACCGGTGAAGACGACTTCCTGGTCGGTACCGACCTGGCGAACCGTGAGCATCCAGCGC
>DASRUM010000267.1:0-20377 GCA_035655415.1 Pseudomonas sp. | reverse complement strand
TGCGGCAGCCGGCGATGACGGCACGGTGTACAGCCTGCAGCTGAGCGGTGCGGATGTACCGAGTGGCCTGTTTGCGGTGGACGCCAGTGCCCCGTTGGGCAAAGGCGAACAGATCGTCCTGAACCAGCTGGGCAACGTGATTACCGGCAGCGCCGGTGGCGTGCCGTATTTCACCCTGGCCATCGACCCGGTCAGTGGTGAAGTGACCCTGGAGCTGCTGGATAACCTCTGGCACGACGACACCGCCGATGCCGATGACAACGAAGTGCTGGCCCTGGCTGAAGGTGCACTGCTGCTGACCCAGACCGTAACCGACGGTGATGGCGACAGCGACAGCGCCTCGATTGACCTGGGTGCATCGGGTGTCTTCAGCTTTGAAGACGATGGCCCGGTGGCTGGCAAGACTGCGGCAGCGGTTGTTCTGGATGATGAGGGTCTGCTTGGCGGCATAAATGGTGGCCCAGGCGATGTTGCCGGCGCTGCTACCAGCACCAGTGGGAATTTGGCATTTAATGCCGGTGCTGATGGCCTCAAATCCATTGTGCTCAGCGGGCCGATAAGCTTGGGCTCGGAGGCTGTGACATCTAACTGGGATGCCCCAACCAATACCCTGACCATCAGCTCTGTCCGCGGGGCATTGCTGACAGTGGTGCTTACCGACCCAGCCAGCGGCGCCTACACCATCAACTTGCTGCAACCATTGATGCACCCGGTCAGCGGCACCGAAGACGATATCACTCTGAACATCGGTTACACGGTGACTGACGGTGATAACGACTCGGCCACGGGTTCGTTGGTCGTGACGATTGATGACGATACTCCGACTATTCAGGCCGGGAATATTGGCGTGACTTCCTTTGTCACCTTCCAGGGCACCGATGCTGGTTTCAGCAACTCCTATGGCTACTACAACAAGGCGCCAGACGGTTCACCAGTCGACGGCAAAGTGATCTGGGCCAATGTGCATGCTCAATCCGTTGGCGATGTGGCTGATCTCAGTGGCCTGGATCCAGCCAATACCGGCTTCTTTATCATCCCGAATGGCGGAGCCAATGCAGACCTGACTAATGGCTCGGTTGTGACCTTCGAGTTTGTCGCCGGCCAGTGGCAGGCGAAGTTGGGTGGCGTACCACTAGTGGGTGCTGACGGTGCCAATGTGCTGTTCAGTGATGCCAGCCTGAACCCTGGCGGCTCGCATTTGCAGGACACCGGCAACGCGGGCAATCAGAACTGGGAGGACCAAACACTTACCTCGGATTACGACTACAACGATGTCAGCACCAATGTCACTTGGGGCTCATCGCTGCAGGTCGATGAATCTGATTTCAGCGCTGATGCAACGGCTAACTTCAGCGGCGTATTCAATGTGCAGCCGGGTGCTGATGGCCTGCACGCCCTGACCCCCCTGTCCTATAACCTGAGTGTGCAAAACGCCAGCTCGGGCTTGGTCGATACCGAAACCAACCAGGCGGTGATCCTTAGCTTGAATGCTGGGGTCATTGAGGGTCGTACCTCTGGCACAAACCAATTGGTATTTACCCTGAGTGTCGATGCGACAGGCACCGTCACTCTTGACCAGATTCGCGCCATTGTTCACCCAACGGGCGATCCAGATGAAGCCAAGTTCCTGGGTGCGGGGCATGTCAGCTTGAATGCCGTCGTGACCGATGGGGATGGTGACCAGGCCAGTGCAAGCATTGATATCGGCACGGTCATCAGCTTCAAGGATGATGGCCCAAGTGTGTTGCCAAATGCCCTGGTGCAACTGGACGACGATGCCCTGGCCAATGGTATTCCGGGCGGAATAGGTGATGACGACAATGCTGTGGAAATCAGCGGTACGCTGGGCCTGAACTTCGGCGCTGACGGTGCCGGTAATGTGCAGTGGCTTACTAGCGGTGCACCGGCAGACTTCACCTACGCGGCAGGCCCTGGCGGTTCGTTGTTGATTAGTCAGGGCACCACTCTAGTGCTGACTGTGACACTGAACAGTGCTAGCGGTGCCTACACCGTTACGCAGAACGCACCAATCCTGCATGCCGAGGCTGATCAAGAGAATAATCAGGCCTTTATCCTCAATTATCGGGTTACCGATAAAGATGGAGATACAGCCGACGGGACTTTGGCCATCAATGTAGATGACGATACCCCGGTGGCTCAGGACGATGTGGCCTATGTCAGCACCGGTCAGACCGAGAACATCAATATGGTGTTCGTTCTCGACTTCAGCGGCAGCATTGATAATACCGAGCTGAATCTGATGCTGGATGCTGTGCGCACGGCCGGTCAGGAGCTGTTCAACAATGCTGCCGGTGCGGTGCAGATTCAGATCGTGGCGTTTTCGCACGATTCGATCGGTTATCCGGTAAGCAGCGACATCACTACGTTTACCAACTTAGTGAACTCCTTAAACCCCTCAGAGCCGGGTGGCGTGCGGCCACTGGATAACACCACTGACTTCACCGATGCTATCCAGCAGACTATGGTTTCCTTTGTGCCACAGCCAGGCTGGAACAATCAGGTCGTATTTATCAGTGACGGCAACCCCAATGAGCAGACAGGTACTGGAGGCCATTCGCTGACTGATACAACTGCGGCGGTGTGGAACACCTTTGTCGACACTAACGGAATCACTGTCACTACCATCGGCGTAGGCAACGGCATCATTGATCAGCGGCTAGAAAACGTTGATATGGATGCAGGGCCGAACAACGATCCGCTGCGAGCAGATGACTTTGACGACCTGGTCGACACGCTGCTTGATAACGTGGTTGGTGGTCTGGTCAATGGCAACGTGCTGCATGGCAGCGACGGTGTCGATAATGGCGGCGCTGGTGACGATGATGGCTATGGCGCCGATGGCCCCGGCCGGATCATGTCCATTGAGATCAATGGCATTACCCACACTTGGGATGGTGTGCTGGATGGCGGCCAGATACTGAGCAACATCCCCACCACCCATGGCGGTAAGTTGGATTTCAACTTCGCCACAGGTGCCTGGATCTATAAGGCTCCAAGTAGTGGTGGCGGCGACAAGGTTGAAACCTTCAGCTATGTCATCGTCGATAAGGATGGTGATCCGTCTGAAGCGACTTTGACTGTGTATGTGGAGGACATAAGTCCAGTCATTGCCAAAGTTGTTGAAGACGAATTGCCTGGCGGTATAACTGATAGCGATGGGGAAACTACTATCGCTACCGGCAGTGTTAGTAACTTAGTGGTCGGGCCATCTGTCGGCGTGCTGTTCAGTCTGTCTGGTAATACCAGCGGTTTGGATGGCGCCTCATCCGGTGGGACTCCTCTGGTGTACAGCGTGGTTGGCGATACGTTGAGCGCCATGGCGGGTACGGATACCGTCTTCACCCTGCAGGTGGAAAGTGACGGTGACTACACCTTTACCTTACTCAAACCACTCGACCATCCACTGGGCAACGGTGATGACGACGAACTGCTGGTGATTAATTTCGCCAGTATTTTGCAGGCCAGCAACGGGATTAACCCTGTGCCACTGGCGGGCAGCTTCCTGGTACAGATTGAAGACGATGTGCCAACCGTCAGTGCCAATGCACCCGTGCAATTGGATGATGATGCGCTGGCGAATGGCATAGCTGGTGGCCCCGGCGGTACCGACGATGCCGACTCGGTGAATGCCGGTGGCACTTTGCAGCACAACTTCGGTGCTGACGGTGCCGGTACGGTGAAATGGCTGGAGTCCGGAGCGCCGGGCGGCTTCACCTACCAGGCAAGCCCGGATGGCTCGCAACTGCTGGTTAAGCAGGGTGCTACTACAGTGCTGACGTTAACGCTGAACACCGGCACTGGTGTCTACACCGTTACTCAGAACGCACCGATCCAACACGCCAATGCCAATCAGGAGAACAACCAGGCCTTTAACCTGAGTTATCAGGTGACTGATAAAGATGGCGACAAGGCCACAGGCACGTTGTCAATCAACGTTGACGACGATACACCGCTGGCTAAGAACGATACCGCCGATGTGGCGGAAGGACGCGGGCAAGACTTCAACGTAGCCTTTGTATTGGACTCCAGCGGCAGTATCAGCAATAGCGAGTTCAGCACCATGATGAATGCCGTGAAAGCGGCAGGACAAGCGCTGTATACCGGTACTGACGGTGATGTGAAGGTTACTGTAGTGGCGTTCTCATCGACTTCGCTGGCCTATCCAGCGGTCACTACGTTGGCGTCTTTCAACGCCCTGATTGACAACATCATTGCCAATCGGCCGTTCAGTGGGCAGACCGATTTCACTGATGCCATTGAGGAAACCATGGCGGTTTACAGCCCGATACCTAGTTGGAGCAATCAGGTATTTTTCATCAGTGACGGTAATCCAAATCAGCAAACCGACCCAAGTGACTCCTCGCTGACCACAAGTACTGCTACGGCCTGGAACAGTTTTGTCGACAATAGCGGCATCAATGTCACGACCATCGGTGTTGGCGACGGCATCAATGCTGCTCGCCTGCAAGATGTGGATGTCGATGGCAATGGTTCACCCATCCTGATCAGTAACTTCAATGGTCTGATTGACACTCTGCTGAGTCAGCTGGTCGGCGGCGGCGTCAGCGGCAATGTACTGCTGGGTAGCGATAATGCAGTGGGCGGCGGTGACGATGATAGCTTCGGTGCCGATGGCCCAGGCTATATCCAATCGATTGTCATCAACGGGGCGACTTACACCTGGAATGGCGTCGGCACTATTAGCGTCAGTACCGGTGGCAATATTGCCGGTAATCAGCTGACGGAAATCGCCACAGGTCTGGGCGGTAAATTGAGTTTCAACTTCGCCACGGGAGCCTGGAGCTACATGGCGCCGCCGAGTGTGGCTGCTGATACGAGCGAGAGCTTCGGCTACACCATCGTTGACAAGGATGGCGACCCTTCCAGCGCTTCTCTGACCATTAATATTGAGGACGCCTCTCCGATTATCGGCCGAGTGGACGAGGACGAGCTGCCTGGAGGCATAACGGATGGTGACAGCGTAAACACAGTCGCTACCGGTAGCCTGGTTGATTTGTTGGTGGGTACCAATAATGGGCAGTTCAGCCTGAATACCTCACCGGCGATCATGCCGACAATAACCTCTGGTGGTGTCGCGATTACGTATAGCTTCTCTGGTGACACCTTGACCGCCAAAGCCGGTAGTACTGATGTGTTCACCCTCAAGGTGATGAGCGACGGTACTTATACTTTCACGCTGCTTGGCCCACTGGATCACCCTAGCGCGGGCACTAACGACAACGAAATTCTCACGCTGAATCTGACCAATGCAATCAAGGCCAGTAATGGTGTGAATCCGTTACCGATTGCCGGCGATCTGCTGATCCAGGTTGAGGACGATGTACCCATTGCCTTTACTCCGGTCACGGCGTTGCTGGTCGATCAGGTCAGTGAAACCCGCTCCATAACAGCTGACCTGCGTTTCGAGGCTTCAGTAGGTGCCGATGGCCCCGACCAGGTGATCTTCTCCATCGTCAATGGCGCGGCGGCTCGGGATGCCAGCGGTAACCTGCTAAGCATGGGCGGCCAGCAGTTGTATCTGTTCTACGGCAGTGATCAGTCGATCATCGAGGCTAAGACCAGTGCCAACGGCAACCTGGGGTACCGTATCGACATGGATGCCGCCACGGATAGCTATACGCTCACGACCTACGGCCCCATCGCCAATGGCAGTGAGGTGTCTGCGACCAATCTGACCGGTGTTGGTGGTGGCAATGTGCCCTTTAAGGGGCTTATCGACGTTGGGGGCAGCACGTTTGATGCACTGCTTTCTACTACTGTGGGGCAGACTGTCAATAGTAATAGCACCGAGGTTGGTATAGGTACGGGTAACAGCTTCAGTGATGGAGAAAGATTACGTATCGATTTAGTAAACGGGCTGAGGCAGGGAGGCAGCAATGGCACTGGTTTCCTCTACGATAGTCACAACACCACAAACCGTTTCGCGCAGCAGTTTGATTCTGTCAATCCCAGCGGTAGTGGCACTGCAGCGTTCTGGATTTCAGTGCTGTTGGCCGACAATGATTACAGTTTTATTGGTGATTCTGGAGATGCCTACATAAATCTATCTACAAACAACATACGTATCTTTGCAATCGAGAATGGCGTTGAGGTAAACAAAGCTAGTGAAGTTACGATTCAGGATACTGGTAATTGGATTCGTATTTCCGGGATGGAGAAGGGCTGGTGGTATGAAGTGAACTCTACAACTGCATTTAATGCGGTGCAGATCGAAGGTGATAATGAGCAGCCGTTCAAACTGGGCTTCTTCAACTACGACCAGGCTTCAACCGGGCAACCTATTAATCTCTCGCACAACATCATCGGTATCGATGGCGACGGTGACAGTGTCTCCAGCACGCTGAAGGCAACGCTGGTACCCGACTCGCTATCGGTGGATGGCGGCGCTGGCGTTGACAACCTGGAGGGGACCGCTCAGGCAGATTACCTTTTCGGCAACGGTGGCAATGACACGCTCAGCGGTCTTGAAGGCTACGACATCCTCTCCGGCGGTGCGGGTGATGACATTCTCATCGGAGGCTTGGGTGACGATGTTCTGGCCGGCGGTGCCGGAGCGGACATCTTCCGTTGGCTGTCCACCGATATCACGGGTGCCGACAAGGTCCTCGACTTCAACCCGAGTGAAGGTGACAAGTTGGATCTTACCCAGTTGCTGATTGGTGAGTCCTACAACGCTGGATCGCTAGATGACTTCCTCAGCTTCTCGGTAGTTGATAACAGCACCATTATTGCGGTGAGCCCTACAGCAGGCGGCGTTGCAACCACAACCGTTGAGTTGACTGGCTTTAATGTCGCGGTTGAGTACGGTGTGACTCCGGGCGGTGGCGGCATCATTTCTGGTGGTACGGATACAGCCAGTGTCATCAATGGGCTGTTGGGAGATAACGCCTTGCAGGTAGTGTGAAGTTAGATTGGTAGTCATACTGAAGCCCGCAATCCTAATCAGATTACGGGCTTTTTCTTACTTGGTTTCCTGAGGACTCATTGGATGGCGGCGATGTAGCGGTTACAGCTGTTGCAGATACCCCACCACATCCGGCGCACCCGCGAGGCGCAGACCTTCACCCAGTGCTGTGGCTTCGCTGGAGTGTTTGGGTAGCAGGAGAAACTCCGGTGAGCCTGGCGCGCCTAGCAAGGATAGGCGCGCATAGGGCAGGCCGTTATCCAGCAGCAGCGCCATAAACGCAGGGTCGCTCCAGGCCGCATTGGGCATGCCCAGTACGTGGTAGTGCTGCTGCAGGTTGCTGAGGCCTTGCTCGCTCAAGCGGTAATGGCTGAGTTCGGCCGGCAAGTTGACCTCTAGCTCGCGCCTACGCGCGTAAGCTATGGCGCAAGCAAAAGCTTCACTATGATGCTCGCCTGCCCAGAATACCCGCTCGCCACGCCAGCTGGCTTGGCGCAGGATAATGCGTTCGCCAGCGAGGAAACGCGGTAGCGCCTGGCTGATGGCTTTGACGAAGTCCTTGTAACTGATGATGCGTACCTGGCGGCAGGTTTCGCTGGCGGCGAAGACCTCGAAGCTGGTGTGGTTGGCCTGCTGAGGGTTGCAGGTCGATAGGCCGTCGATCATGCGCAGATCGAACGATGTCAGCTGCTGTTCTTGTGCTTCGATCACCCGCACCAGCATGGCGTGGGCTTGCGCCTTGTCTTCCTGAACTGGGCCGGAGAGTGCGCTGCGGGGCAGGTCTATCAGGCGGTGTAGCTGGGGGCCATCTTGCCAGCAGATACTGTTACGCAGTTGTGGCAGGGGGCTGAAGGGCAGGCGAAGTTGGCTAGCGCGCTCGAGTATCTGACGTTGCCCACGGCCGATAAGGCCTAGCCTTTGCGCTAAGGCACCGAGGCGTGAGCTGAGGGTGGAAGGCTGCTCAGACAGACTCATAGCCAGGTACGAACTCCAAAATCACCATTGCCAGTTTGGCAGAGCCCACGCGGCCCTGCACAGGCTTTATCTGCCGTGGCGACAGGTTTTTTACCGGGCATACGCGCGGCGTATGGCAAGATTGCTGCTGTTAGTTGCAAAGGTGCCTCCATGCCCAGTTTGGTGTTTGATATTGCGTTATCGGCCGAGCGCTTGCGTGTGGTCTATCAGGGGCGTGCCAACCGGATATTAGTGCAAAGTCGTGATGGGCGGAGTGTCAGTGTGCCGGCCCACCATTTTCGGCCGTTTCTGACCCATGACGGGGTCTATGGTTCCTTCGAGCTCGAGTTCAGTCCCGTTGGTGAGTTACTCAGCCTGCGCCGCTTAGGCTGATAGCGCCGTGCGCCTCGCCTATCAGGTGCGCAGCCGGCTATAATCGCGGCCTTTGTAACTTTATCGAGCTAAGCCTGCCCATGTATACCCTGGCCCGCGAGCTGCTGTTCAAACTGTCCCCCGAAGCCTCCCATGAACTGTCCATCGACTTGATCGGTGCCGGCGGTCGTCTGGGGCTTAACGGCTTACTGACCAAGAGCCCGGCCGCGCTGCCGGTCAAGGTGATGGGGCTGGAGTTTCCCAATCCGGTCGGTTTGGCTGCCGGCTTGGACAAGAACGGCGACGCCATCGATGGTTTTGCTCAGTTAGGCTTCGGTTTTGTGGAAATTGGCACCGTGACGCCACGTCCGCAGCCGGGTAACCCCAAGCCGCGCCTGTTCCGCTTGCCCGAGGCTGAGGCGATCATCAATCGCATGGGCTTCAACAACCACGGCGTAGATCACCTGCTGGCCCGCGTGCAGGCGGCTAAATACAAGGGCGTGCTGGGCATCAATATCGGCAAGAACTTCGATACACCGGTCGAGAATGCAGTGGATGACTACCTGCTGTGCCTGGATAAGGTCTATCAGCACGCCAGCTACGTCACCGTTAACGTCAGCTCGCCGAACACCCCAGGGCTGCGCAGCCTGCAGTTTGGTGACTCGCTCAAGCAATTGCTCGAAGCCCTGCGCAAGCGTCAGGAAGATTTGGCTGCGCAGTACGGCAAGCGTGTGCCGCTGGCGATCAAGATCGCGCCAGACATGAGCGACGACGAAACCATCGAAGTGGCCAATGCGCTGGTTGAAGCCGGCATGGATGCGGTGATCGCCACCAACACCACGCTGGGTCGCGAAGGTGTGCATGGTCTGGAGTGTGCCGACGAGGCGGGTGGATTGTCCGGTGCACCGGTGTGTGAGAAGAGCACGCACATTGTTCAGGTGTTGGCCGGTGAGTTGAAAGGCCGTTTGCCGATCATCGCTGTGGGCGGCATTACCGAAGGCAAGCATGCGGCTGAGAAGATCGCTGCCGGTGCCAGCCTGGTACAGATTTACTCCGGTTTTATCTACAAGGGCCCTGCATTGATTCGCGAAGCTGTGGATGCCATTGCGGCTCTTCCGCAAAAATATCAGGGCCAATAAAAAGGGCTCCTTAAAGGAGCCCCTGGGCTTGCGCCCGCCGCTCGGATGGAGCGCGCATGGTGAGTCGGTAGGTTCCTGAATCAGCCGACAGCGTGAAGTTCGTTAAGTCGATGGATGCCGGCGGTGCCGGTCATGCCGTCCCAATTGTCACCGCGGCCTTCGCGCCAGCCGTTTAACCAGGCTTGGCGGACAGTGGGGAGGGTGAATGGACAGAGTTCGCGGGATTTACCACTGATACCGTATTGATAGCCGCGCAAAAAAGCTCTTTCTAACGGATCACGCTTAAGTCTTCTCATAGGGTGAAGCCCTCAATGTTGACTGTTATGTCCCTTAGACCTTGTAGCAAGGTCAGGCAGAAAGTTCTGCCTTGGAGTCCGCTGCCGGCGTCGCGAGCCTCCTTGCCAGCACCGTTGCAGTGCTGGCCTAGGTAGATTTCTAACGAATGCGCGGGTGCCTGTGAATGACCGTTTCGTCATAAGGCCGTAACCTTTTTGAGGGTCAGGCCATAAGGCGTTAGGGCGAGCGCCCGGAGTTTTCGCTGTAGCGCCTATGCTGTGGGCGTATGCGCCGGGTGTGCTGGTGTTTTGCTATCGCGAATGAATTGCGATTGAGACTGTTGTTTATTCCGACGAAGGGTCGCGCTGCGACGCTTTGTCACTTATTTTGGCCGTGCTGATTTGTCTGCGCGCCGTTGATTGCCTTAGGCACTGGAAACTCCCATGTCGGATCGTTACGAACTCTTCCTCACTTGCCCCAAGGGCCTCGAAGGCCTGCTGCTCGAAGAAGCCAGCAGCCTCGGCCTTGAGGACACGCGTGAGCACACCTCGGCCATCCGTGGCATGGCCGACATGGAAACCGCCTACCGTCTTTGCCTGTGGTCGCGCCTGGCCAACCGCGTGCTTTTGGTACTCAAGCGCTACAGCGTGCAGGACGCCCAGAGCCTCTACGAAGGTGTGCTGGAGGTCGACTGGTTCGAGCACCTGGAATCCACCGGCAGCCTGGCCGTGGAGTTCAGCGGTAACGGCTCGGGCATCGACAACACCCATTTCGGTGCGTTGAAGGTCAAGGATGCCATCGTCGACAAGCTGCGCCTGAAAGACGGTACGCGGCCGTCGGTGGACAAGCTAAATCCGGACCTGCGCATTCATCTGCGCCTGGATCGCGGTGAGGCGATTCTCTCCCTCGACCTGTCCGGCCATAGCCTGCATCAGCGCGGTTATCGCCTGCAGCAGGGCGCTGCACCGCTGAAGGAAAACCTTGCCGCTGCCGTACTGATCCGCGCCGGCTGGCCACGTATTGCTGCCGAAGGCGGCGCACTGGCTGACCCAATGTGTGGTGTCGGCACCTTCCTGGTCGAGGCGGCGATGATCGCTGCCGACATTGCGCCGAATATGACCCGCGAGCAATGGGGCTTCAGCAAGTGGCTGGGCCACGTGCCAGCCTTGTGGAAGAAAGTGCATGCCGAGGCCGAGCAGCGCGCCGCAGCAGGTATGGCTAAACCCCCTCTATGGATTCGCGGTTATGAAGCCGACCCACGGTTGATTCAGCCCGCGCGCAATAACATCGAACGCGCAGGCATGAGCGATTGGATCAAGGTCTATCAGGGGGAAGTGGCGACCTTCGAGCCGCGTCCGGATCAGAACCAGAAAGGCCTGGTGATCTGCAATCCACCCTACGGCGAGCGCCTGGGTGATGAAGCCAGCTTGCTGTATCTCTACCAGAACCTCGGCGAGCGTCTGCGTCAGGCTTGCATGGGCTGGGAAGCGGCGGTGTTTACCGGCGCGCCGGACCTGGGCAAGCGCATGGGTATCCGTAGCCACAAGCAGTACGCTTTCTGGAATGGCGCACTGCCTTGCAAGCTGCTGCTGATCAAGGTGCTGCCCGAGCAGTTCGTCACCGGCGAGCGTCGTACCCCTGAGCAGCGCGAACGTGAACGCGAGCAGGCCGAAGCGGACAAATCCCCGCTTGAGCCGCTGGAGCGTCAGTACAACAAGAACGGCAACCCGATCAAACCGACTCCGGCACCTGCTCCGGTGGTTGAGCAGGCGCGCCTGAGTGAAGGCGGGCAGATGTTTGCCAACCGCCTGCAGAAGAACCTCAAGCAACTGGGCAAGTGGGCGCGCAAGGAAGGCGTTGAGTGCTACCGCCTGTACGACGCCGATATGCCGGAATATTCCATGGCGGTGGATTTGTATGGTGACTGGGTGCATGTGCAGGAATATGCCGCACCCAAGTCCATTGATCCTGAGAAAGCCAAAGAGCGCATGTTTGATGCCATCGCCGCGATTCCACAGGCGCTAGGTGTCGACAAGAACAAGGTGGTGATCAAGCGCCGCGAGCGCCAGAGCGGCACCAAGCAGTACCAGCGCCAGGCCACCCAAGGCCAGTTTATGGAAGTCAGCGAGGGCGGCGTAAAGCTGCTGGTCAACCTCACCGATTACCTGGACACCGGCCTGTTCCTCGATCACCGTCCGCTGCGTCTGCGTATTCAGAAAGAGGCCGCCGGCAAGCGCTTCCTCAACCTGTTCTGCTACACCGCCACCGCGACCGTGCATGCGGCCAAGGGCGGCGCGCGTACCACCACCAGTGTCGACCTGTCGAAAACCTATCTGGACTGGGCGCGCCGCAACCTGTCGCTCAACGGTTATTCGGACAAGAACAAGCTGGAGCAGGGCGACGTGATGACCTGGCTGGCCGAAGACCGTGGCGAGTACGAGCTGATCTTTATTGATCCGCCGACTTTCTCCAACTCCAAGCGCATGGAAGGCATCTTCGACATCCAGCGTGATCACGTGCAGATGCTCGACCTGGCAATGGCGCGTCTGGCACCGGGCGGCGTGCTGTATTTCTCCAACAACTTCCGCAAGTTTGTGCTCGATGAGAGCCTGGCCGCGCGTTATCGGGTTGAGGAAATCAGCGAATCGACCCTGGATCCGGACTTTGCTCGCAACCAGAAGATCCACCGCGCTTGGCGTATTAGCCTACGTGGTTGATGCTTGCGCGCCTGTTCGCAGGCGCGTGGCTTTCAGGATTTGTTGCGGATCAGTGCGCGCAAGGAAAAGCGATTCGGATGGCAGGCCTGCGCCACATCGGCAGGCACTGGCAGCGGTTCATCGTTGAGCCAGGCTGCGATCAGCTCGCCGGACAGTGGCGCGGTGATTAGGCCGCGTGAGCCATGCCCGCTGTTGATATACAGGCCGTCGAGCCAGGGGCAGGGCGTTTCCGGTACTTGCCGCGCATCCTTGCTTAGCACCGCATAAGCCTCGGCAAAGGCGGCTGCGTCGGCTAACGGGCCGACAATCGGCAGATAGTCCGGACTGGTGCAGCGAAACGCTGCACGGCCCTGCAGTTGCTCTGGGCTCAGCGCGGCGACGTTAAGCCGGTTGGCCAGCTCTGGCGATATCTCTTCCAGAAGATGCAGGTTGCTCGCGTGATCGGCGCTGTTCAGCGTCAGATCGTCGCTGTTGAAATCGAAACTCGCACCGAGGGTATGTTCATCCTGGCGTACCGGGGCGACATAACCTTCGGCGCACACCACTGTACTTAACGCGCGGCTGGCCGCCGTCGCGGGCAGGCGGCTGATCTGCCCGCGGATGCGTTTTAGCGGTAAGTGCGCGGCTTGATTAAAGCCCTTGATCTCGGCGGCGCTGGCCAGCACCACCACACTGGCGCTGGCCAGCAGTTGCTCGCCATTCCAGGCTTGCCAGCTATCACCGTCACGGCGCAACTCCAAGGCTTCCTGATGCAGTTGCAGCTGGATAGTCGGCTGCTGGCTAAGCAGTTCACACAGCGCCGGTGGATGCACCCAGCCGGCCTCGGGGTAGAACAGGCCACCGGCTGGCAGGGTTATGCCGGCTCTGATTTCGGCGGCGTTTCTGTCCAGGTTGGTCAGCAGGTCGGCCGGAAAGGCCGCAGCAAGCTGCGCCTGGCGTTGTGCTTCTTTGGCGTCGAAGGCCAGTTGCAGCACGCCGCAGTTATCCCAGTCTTGGCCTTTGTGCAGACGCTCTAGCAGCCTGCGGGTATGGCCGAAGCCGCTGACGATCAAGCGTGACAGCGTGGTGTGATGGGCTGAGAGCTTGAGGTAGAGCACGCCTTGCGGGTTGCCCGAGGCCTCCTGGGCGATAGCGTTATGCCGTTCCAGCAAGGTGATCTGCCAGCCGCGCTGGGCCAGGCTGGCGGCAGTGGCGCAGCCGGCCAGACCTGCGCCGATCACAATGGCTGTGCGCGGACCATTAGGCTGCGGCGGGCGAGCAAACCAGGGCTTTTCAGTCGCCTCAGCTGTGCCGATAAAGCTGCCTTTAAGCACTTCCCATTTTTTTCCCAGGCCCGGCACGCGCTTCATCTTGAAACCGGCATCGTTCAATCGGCGGCGTACATAGCCGGTGCTGGTAAAGGTGCCCAAAGTGGTGCTGGCGTGGGACAGTCTGGCCAGTTCGGCGAATAGCTCCGGCGTCCACATATCCGGGTTTTTCGCCGGAGCAAAGCCGTCGAGAAACCAGGCGTCGACCTGGGCATCCAGTTGGCCGAAAAGCTGCAGCGCATCGCCAATCAACAGGGTCAGGACGATACGCCCGCCGGCAAACACCAGTCGCTGAAAGCCAGGGTGCAGCGCCACGTACTGCGCCAGCAACTGTTCGGCGTAGGGCGCAAGTTCCGGCCACAGGTCCAAGGCGCGTTGCAGATCGGCCTTGTTCAGCGGGTATTTTTCCACGCTGACAAAATGCAGGCGCGCGCCCGCTGCGGCCTGTTGTTCAAACAGCTGCCAGGCGCAGAGAAAATTTAGCCCGGTGCCGAAGCCGGTTTCGCCAATTACCATCTTCTGATCGGCCGTCAGCGCGGCGAAGCGTTCCGGCAGCTGGTTGTTGGCGAGAAACACATAGCGGGTTTCGGCCAGAGCGTTCTCGTTGGAGAAATACACATCGGCGAACTGGCTGGACAGCGGTTGGCCCTGCTCATCCCACTCAAGGCGGGCTTGCTGGGTTGGTACATCAGGGGCGGAGGGCATGTGCGGCTCGGTCACAGGTAGTCGATGGCAACGATGTACCAGGTCTTCTCGCCGGTCGGGGTTTGCACCCGTACTTCGGCGTCCAGACTTTTGCCAATCAGGGCGCGGGCCAGGGGCGAGTCGATGCTGATCAGGTTGTTTTTCAGGTCCAGCTCATCCGGGCCGATGATGCGGTAGCGCGATTCGCTGCCGTCCTCATCTTCCAGGGTGACCCAGGCGCCGAAGTAGACTTTATCCGGGTCACTAGGCCTGGCGCTGACGACCTTGAGGTTTTCCAGGCGCTTGGTCAGAAAGCGTACGCGGCTGTCGATCTCGCGCAGCATCTTCTTGCCGTAGGTGTATTCAGCGTTCTCCGAGCGGTCGCCCTGGGCCGCAGCTTCACTGACCGACTGGGTAACCTGGGGGCGGCGCACATGCCAAAGCTCATGCAGCTCGGCGCGCATGCGGGCCTCGCCCTCGGGAGTGATCAGGGCAGTGCCGGCGGAGCGGGGTGGGCGGTAGCGACTCATAGTTCAGCTTGTTGATAGTGGTGCGCGAGTCTATCAGCCCTCGCGCAGTACCGTCAGCGGGCTAATGTTTAGCGCCCGGCGCGTACCGAGAACGCCAGCCGTGCCTACCAGCAGCGCACCGATCAACGGCAGCAATAGCAGCCAGGGATGCGGCTGCCAGGCTAGATCGAAGGCAAAGCGATAGAGCAGGAAGCTGATCAGCTCACAGCCAAACGCCGCCAGCAGCCCGCTTGATGCGCCGAGCAGGCCGAACTCGGCGCGGCGCGCCTTGATCAGCAGTTTGCGTTCGGCGCCCAAAGCGCGCAGCAGAGCGCCTTGACGGATGCGCTCATCCAAGGTGGCTTGCAGCCCGGCGAACAGCACGGCCAGACCCGCCGCCAGGACGAACAACAGGACGAACTCGATGGCCAGGGTGACCTGGGCGAGGATGCTGCGCAGTTGTGCTAGCAGCGCTTCGACCTGCAGCAGCGTTACCGCCGGGAAGGCGCGCGACAGTTCGACCAGTTGCTTTTCGTACTGCGGCGGCAGGTAGAAGCTGGTCAGGTAGGTAACCGGCAGATCCTGCAAGGTGCCGGGCTGGAAGATCATGTAGAAGTTGGGCTGGAAGTTGTTCCAGTCGACTTCACGCAGGCTGCTGACCACCGCGTCGCGGTTGAGGCCGCCGACACTGAAGCTCAGGCGATCGCCCAGCTTCAATTGTAGGCTTTCGGCCAGCTCGGACTCCACCGATACGCCCGGCAATTCGCTGGCGTTGGCATCTGTCCACCAGCTACCGGCAATAAGGTTGTTATCCGCCGGCAACTCGGCGGCCCAGGTCAGGCTTAGGTCGCGGCGAATCGCGCGCTCGCCCTGGGATTCCTTGCTGACGATCTGCCGTACCGGCTCGCCATTGATCATGATTAGGCGACCGGGCACCACGGGGAATAGCGGCGCAGGGTGTGGCGACAGCTCGCTCAGGCGGGCGCTGAAGGAGTCTTTGTCCGCCGGCAGGATATTCAGGGCGAAGTGGTTTGGCGCATTTTCGGGCAGCTGATCCTGCCAGGTATCGAGCAGCTCGCCGCGTAGCAAGGCGATTAGCGCCATGGCCAGAATGATCAGGCCAAACGCCAGCGACTGTCCGGCTGCCGCCAGTGGGTGACGCAGCAATTGGCCCAGGCCCAGCCGCCAGGGCAGTGACGCACCGGCCAGCATGCGGCGCAGGCTCTGCAGACCGAGCAGCAGCAATCCACCCAGTAGCAATGCGGTTACCAGGCCGCCGCCGAGTAGGGCAAAGGTCAGCTGTAGATCGAGACTCAAACGCCACATGATCAGGCCGAGGGCCAGCAAGGCTGCGCCATACACCAGCCAGGAGCTGGCCGGCACCGGCAGCAGGTCGCGGCGCAGGACACGCAGCGGCGGTACGCGGCCCAGCGCGGCCAGTGGCGGCAAGGCGAAGCCGGCGAGGGCCACCAGCCCGGTGGCCATGCCGGCCAGCGCGGGCCACAGGCCGCCAGGCGGGATCTGCGCGGGTAATAGGTCTTGCAGCAGGTTGAATAACGCCAGCTGTGCCAGCCAGCCCAATAACGCACCGATCAGGCTGGCGGTAATGCCCAGCAGCGCCAGTTGCAGGCTGAACAGACCGAGCGCCTGGTTGCGTGAGAGGCCCAGACAGCGCAGCAGTGCGCTGGCATCGAAACGCCTGGCGGCAAAGCGTGCCGCCGACAAGGCCACTGCAACCCCGGCCAGTAGCACGGCGGCCAGGCTGGCGAGGTTCAGATAGCGTTCGGCGCGGCCCAGGGCGCTGCCGACCTGACGATTGCCATCTTTGGCATCTTCCAGGCGTTGGTTGGGCGCAAGGGTGATGCCCTGACGATACTGCGCCAAGGCATCAGCCTCGCCGCGCCACAGTTCCTGATAGCGCACGCGGCTGCCGGGTTGCACCACGCCGGTGGCGGCCAGGTCATCCAGGTGCATCAGCAGGTGCGGGGTCAGGCTGTAGAAATCGCCGGCTTCATCCGGCAGGAAGGTCAATACGCGGGTCAGGCGCAGGGTTTTCGCGCCGACCTCGATGCTGTCGCCGGGTTTGAGGTTGAGTGCGACAAACAGGCGGGCTTCGGCCCAGGCTTCACCGGGCTGCGGGCCGGCGCCGGTTTGTTCAACGTCATACAGTGCGGCGGTACTCTTCAGTTCACCGCGTAGTGGATAGGCGTTGTCCGCTGCTTTGACGCTGGCAAGCTGAATGCCGGCATCGCTGGCGACCACGCTGGAAAACTCCACCAACTGGGCATGCTCCAGCCCCAGCTGCTTGCCGCTGCTGATTTGTTCAGGCGCGCTGGGCGAGCTGCCGGTCAGGCGTAGGTCGGCGGCAAGAAACTCGGTGGCGCGCAGCAGCATGCCGTCGTTCAGGCGGGCGCTGAAGTAGCCGATGGCCGTGCTGGCGGCGACTGCAATCAGCAGGGCAAAGAACAGCACACGCAGCTCGCCAGCGCGGGCGTCGCGCAGCAATTGGCGGCTGGCGAGGGAAAGCAGGCGGGTAAACGGCAGATGATTCATCAGGGTTCCACGTGGTCGACCAGGTGGCCGCCTTCCAGGCGGATCAGGCGTTGGCAGCGATGAGCCAGGCGCTCGTCATGAGTGACCAGTACCAGGGTCGCGCCGCGTTCCTTGTTCAGTTCGAACAGTAGGTCGCTGATGCGCTCTCCGGTATGGCTGTCGAGGTTGCCGGTGGGCTCGTCGGCAAACAGCACTGCAGGCTCGGCGGCAAAGGCGCGGGCGATGGCCACGCGTTGCTGTTCACCGCCTGAGAGCTGGCGTGGGTAATGGGTCAGACGCTGGCCCAGGCCGACGCGATCGAGCAGGGTGCGAGCGCGCTGGCGGGCATCGGCACGGCCTTCAAGCTCCAGCGGCAGCATGACGTTTTCCAGGGCATTCAAACTGTCGAGCAGCTGGAAGGATTGGAAGACAAAACCGACGTGCTCGGCGCGAACGCGCGCGCGTTGATCTTCATCGAGGCTGGCCAGGTCGTTACCAGCCAACACAACACTGCCGCTGCTGGGCAGATCGAGCCCGGCGAGCAGGCCGAGCAGGGTGGATTTTCCCGAGCCGGAGCTGCCAACAATCGCCAGGCTATCGCCGGAAATCAGCTCCAGCGACAGATCGTGGAGTATGGTTAGTTCGCCTTCCGTGCTGGGAACCACTTTGCTAAGGTTTCGCGCGGTGAGAATACTTGAGCTCATGGAGAATCCAATGCGTAAGTGGTTGATCGGTACTGCCCTGAGCCTGCTGTTGTGGGGGCCGGCGGCGTTCGCGGGTACCGTACTGGTCGTCGGCGATAGTATCAGCGCGGCTTTTGGCCTGGATACCCGCCAGGGTTGGGTCGCTTTGCTGGAAAAACGCCTGACTGAGCAAGGTTTTGACCATCGAGTGGTCAATGCTTCGATCAGTGGCGACACCAGCGCAGGCGGCGCCGCACGGCTGCCTGCGCTACTTGCAGAGCATCAGCCAGAGCTGGTGATTATCGAGTTGGGAGGCAACGATGGCCTGCGTGGTCAGCCCCCTGCCCAATTGCAACAAAACCTTGCGGCCATGGTGCAGGCATCGCAGCAAAAAGGTGCCAAGGTGCTGATCCTCGGCATGCAGCTACCGCCTAACTACGGTGTGCGTTACACCACGGCGTTTGCTGAGGTATTCCCCAAGGTGGCGCAGGAGTACGACACTGCCCTGGTGCCTTTCGTGCTGGAAGGCGTAGGTGGCGTGCCTGCGATGATGCAGAGTGATGGCATTCATCCCACTGCCGAGGCGCAACCCAAGCTGCTGGAAAACGTCTGGCCGAACCTGAAACCTTTGCTCTGACAGGCTTTTCTGTAAGGTGCCTTTCGGCTAATGTGGCGGCCCCGCACTGGAGCCCTCAATGCCACGCCCTGCCTGGTCCTTGCATGCCTACCAACTGATCGAGCCTGACGAGCAGCTTGACCTGTTCGCCTGCCGAGAAGTGCGCGTGCATCTGCTGGCGCGTCAGCTTGAGTTGGGCCAGTTTGCCGACCGTACGTTGTGCGGTGGTTTGTTGCCTGCGCAGCCGGTGTGGCGTGATCTGGACAAGTTGATGCTGCGCGACAAACGTTTGTGCCCGGCCTGTCGGGCGACACTCGAAGCAGAAAAGCGTGGCGATCGCCCTCTGTTGCCGGGGCTTTGAGCTGTCCCGGCAGCTGATCAATCGGTGTACAATCGTTCCCTACTTTTACCAACCTTTTTTCGTCAGGAATTCCCGGATGTTGTCGCGTGCCCTTGCCGTCACCCGCTGCCTGCCGCTTGCCGCTGTCTTCGCGGTAGCATCTGCCAATGCGCTTGAGTTTCCGTTGCCGCCGCCAGGCGAGGATATCGTTGGCGAGGTGCAGGTTATCCAGGCCAAGTATGAAGACACCTTTGCCGATCTGGGGGTGGCCAATGATTTGGGCTATCTGGAAATGGTGGTGGCCAATCCGGGTGTTGATGCGTGGTTGCCGGGTGAAGGTAGCGAGATTATTTTGCCGACGCGCTATATCCTGCCGCCTGGCCCGCGTGAAGGTATTGTGATCAACCTCGCCGAGTACCGCCTGTACTACTACCCGAAAGGTCGTGACGTGGTTTACACCTATCCACTGGGTATTGGTCGCGAAGGCTGGAGCTCGCCGGTTGCCAATGCGCGTATTACCGCCAAGACACCTAATCCGGGCTGGACGCCGCCAAAGTCGATTCTTGCAGAGCATGCGGCTGCAGGTGATCCGCTGCCAGCTTATGTGCCGCCAGGCCCGGATAACCCATTGGGGCCATACAAGATGGGCTTGTCGGTGCCGGGTTACCTGATTCACGGCTCGAATAAGAAATTTGGTATTGGCATGCGCGTTAGCCATGGCTGCTTCCGCATGCTTAACCACAACGTGCTGAAGCTTGCATCAATGGTTTCTGTAGGCACTCCGGTACGCATCATCAACGAGCCTTACAAGTTTGGTCGCAGCGGCGGCAAGGTCTATCTGGAAGCGCACGCACCTTTGGATGATTCCGGTGATGCTTCGATCGTCGATAAGCACACTGCAGTAATCAATGCGCTGCTGAAAAATGATCAGTTTGCTGATCTGCGCCTGGACTGGGAAATGCTGCGCGAAGTGGTCGCTGCTGAAGATGGTTTGCCGGTTGAAATTGCTCAGCCTGATCAGGCCATGGTGGCGGCTGAGCCGTCTATCTGACGTCGGCTGTTCTAAAAGCCCGTTATGCGTGAGCGCTGACGGGCTTTTTATTGTTTGTTGAATAATGGGTATTTCGCTTGGCAATAAAAAAGCCGACCCAGAAACTGGGCCGGCTTGTCATAGCCTTGTGAGCTATTACTTGCGGCTGGCTTTTTCCAGCATACGCAGAGCGCGCTCATTGGCTTCGTCAGCAGTTTGCTGAGCCTTCTGAGCAGCAGCCATAGCGTCATCAGCCTTACGGTAGGCTTCGT
>DASRUM010000266.1:0-11132 GCA_035655415.1 Pseudomonas sp. | reverse complement strand
GCTGCGCAGTTTGCCGAATTGATGCTCAAGGGCGTGGTGCAGTTTTTCGATGGAGCCGTCGATGGCCTGTTCCAGTGACTCGGCCTTGTGGGTGACGGAAATAGGTTGCAGGCCCTTTGGCCGTGCTTCGATCTGGCAGCGCTTGTCATGCGCGCCGGCTTTGGCGCCGTTGTCGTCATGCAGATGGACAACGATGCGGGTCAACTCGTCATCGAAGCGCTCCAGCTTGCTGGTAACACTGGCACTCACCCACTCAACCAGACGAGCACTGCCTTCGATGTGGTTATCGCTGTGAACTTGGATTTGCATAAAGCTTTCCTTCTTCAACTGTTCGCGAAAGCGTCGCCAAGCAAGGCGACATCTCCAGCCTACGCCACTAAGCCCCCCTTTAGGCAAGCACTAAGACGTTGGTCGTAACCACAAATCTGCAACGTACCCTCCTGCAATTCGCTACACCCCTTGTGCCCTGTGAGTTACAAGGCTACGGCTGCAAATCAAACAAAACTTTTCCGCTTTCCATGTCGCACGGCATGGAAAAATGCTCATGGGCGATCAGCCATTGCCCGCCCTGCTGGCGGAAACACTGGCTTACGCGCATCCAGCTGCTTTGCATTTCACCTTTGTCATCGGTGCCGCCACAGTGGAACAGGTAATGCACCACAGCCAGCCCATCACTGAGCAGAAAACTCGGCTGATGAATCTCGAACATGGCCTGACCACTGCACATTTCCATACAGGCCTGCCAATGCGCCTGATAGGCCGCGCGGCCCTGGAAGCGCAGCGGGCCGATGGCGTCGTAGGCCACCACGTCCTCGGCGTAGTGACGCATGATCTGGCTGACGTCCTTACTGCGGCAGGCGGCGGCCCAGGAGTCCAGTTGCTGTTGAATTTGCGCTTGTGCGTTGCTCATGGTCGTACTCCTTGCGTTTAGGGCTTGATTGAGGCGCAGCAGTCATGCGCTGCTGCCGGTTGCTGGTATTCGTCGTGCAGTCGGGTCCAGTGCAGGCCCTTGCCCTCCAGATCGGGCATTCCGCCCCAGCCTTCACCACGACCGAATGGCGTGAGATCGAGGTAGTGGAAGCTGCTCATGAGCATTTCCAGGCCACGGCCATAGCTGGAGTAGCAGTGATAAACCTGCGCGCCATCGCGCAGAAATACGCTGACGCCGGGCTGCTCGCCCTGCACGTGGTACTTCAGGCCCAGGCGCTCCAGCTCGGCCTTGTCGCGGTAGTTGTATTCGACCGGAGCGACCTGCTCGTCCGTCGTGGCGTGGTAGTCGTAGTTGAACGCACTGCCCAGCGAGGAATACCAGGGCACAGTCCAGCCCATGCGCCGCTGGAACGCCTGCAGATCAGCCAGTGGCGCGCGGGAAACCATCACCAGGGTGGTATCGCGGGCATGCAGGTGGGCCAGGTGGCCGATATTGTCGGCCACGCAGGAACAGCCGTCGCAGCCCTCGCCACGGTCCATGTGGTACATAAAGTGGTAGACGATCAGCTGGCTGCGCCCGGCGAATAGGTCGACCAGACCTACTTCACCCTCAGGCCCCTGAAACCGGTAATCGGCCTCGACCTTGACCATCGGTAGCTGACGGCGCTCAACATTCAGCGCATCGCGCTGCTCGGTCAGCGCCTTCTCTTTGGCCAGCAAGGCCTTGCGGGCAATCAGCCACTGCTCACGGCTGGCAATCTTGGGGTATTCAGGACGACTCATATGCAGTGCTCCTTTTCCGTTGATTGAGCAACGCGGGCAGCGTGCGCTCTAGACCTGCAGCTCGCGCACCGGGCGGACTTCCACACAACCGACGCGCGCCGCCGGAATATGCCCGGCCAGTTGAATAGCTTCGTTAAGGTCGCGGGCTTCCACCAGATAGAAACCAGCCAGCTGTTCCTTGGTCTCGGCAAACGGCCCGTCGATGATCGACAGCTTGCCGCCGCGCATGCGCACCGTGGTGGCGGTCTGCACCGACTCCAGCGCTTCGGCGGCGAGCATGCGGCCGCTTTCTGCTACCGACTCCGCATAGGCGAAACATTCCTCGTCACGCGGGCTGTCGGGCGAGTTGTGCAGTTCATGCTCGTTGCTGTAGACCAGACACAGGTATTTCATGGCGTTCTCCGGTGGTGTGGCGCGGTTACTGACTAATCGAATGGCACGGCGCTGAATCGACAGCGCCGCACAAAATATTTTCAGGCCCGACCAACGGTAGCCAAGCAGCGCTTATCCGTCAGGCGGATGGCGGCTTAGCCGGTCGGCAACTCGTCCAGGCGCATCTGCAGAAACTGCCGATCCGCGCCCTGCTGGGCCAGCTCAAGCGCCCGCTCATAAGCATCGCGCGCAGGCGCTACGCGGCCCAGGCGGCGATTGAGATCGGCGCGAGCGGCGTGGGCAAGGTGGTAATCGGCCAATTCGCCACTGGCCAGCAACGCGTCGATCAGTGCCAATCCGGCCTCGGGACCTTGCTGCATGGCCACCGCCACGGCGCGGTTGAGCTCGATTACCGGTGATGGATTCAGGCGTAGCAAAGCATCGTAAAGCCCGACGATTTGCGCCCAATCGGTCTGCTCGGCGTGGGCGGCTTCGGCATGCACAGCGGCAATCGCGGCTTGCAGGGTGTAAGGGCCGAAACGCCGCGAATGCAGAGCCTGCAGCACCAGCGCGTCGCCTTCGGCGATCAGCGCACGATCCCATCGGCGACGATCCTGCGCCTCCAGCAGTACCACTTCGCCGTTGGCCGAGCTGCGCGCGCTGCGCCGCGATTCATGCAGCAACATCAGCGCCAGCAGGCCCTGCACTTCCGGCTCGGGCAGCAGCTCCAGCAGCAGGCGCGCCAGGCGGATGGCTTCGTCGGACAGATGGGCGCGGGTCAGCGAATCGCCGGAGCTGGCGAAATAGCCTTCATTGAACACCAGGTAGATCACCCGCAATACAGCGTCCAGGCGTTCAGGCAGCTCGCTGCGTCCGGGCACTTCATAGGGAATGCGCGCATCGCGAATCTTCGCCTTGGCGCGGACGATGCGCTGCGCCAGGGTGGCAGGCGTAGTGAGAAAGGCGCGGGCAATTTCCTCGGTGCCCAGATCGCAGACTTCGCGCAGAGTCAGGGCCACCTGGGCATCGCTGGCCAACGCCGGGTGACAACAGGTAAAGATCAGCCGCAGGCGGTCGTCTTCAAGCAACTCGCCCTCGCCCAGCGGCGCGTCATCGACCAGCTCAACGTGTTCATCCAGCGGCTGAAAACGCCGCTGTCGGCGCAGGTTGTCGATGGCCTTGAAGCGCCCTGCCGACACCAGCCAGGCCCGTGGATTGGCCGGCACACCAGTCTGCGGCCATTGCTCCATGGCCGCGCGAAAGGCTTCGTGCAGCGCCTCCTCGGCCAGGTCGAAATCGCCCAGCAGACGGATCAGGGTAGCCAGCACGCGACGCGATTCATCGCGGTAGAGCTGCGCCAGCAGGGCCGACAAGGCGGCAGAATGGTCCATGGCATTGCGCTCCATAACGGCAGTGGCTGCGCAACACCCCTGCCGCGCAACCATAACCGTTTCACCCTAACGCATTAGGCGCACTTCAGCTCTTCAGCCGATAACCGGTTTTGAAGATAAAGCCCACAGCCAGAATGCACAGCAGCAGAAAGCCAAGAATCATCGCCAGGCTCAGGCCGACGTTGACGTCGGAGACGCCGTAGAAACTCCAGCGAAACGCGCTGATCAGGTACACCACCGGGTTGAACAGGGTCACCGTCTGCCAGGCCGGTGGCAGCATGCTGATCGAGTAGAACGCGCCACCGAGAAAGGTCAGCGGCGTGACGATCAGCGCCGGCACCACCTGCAGCTTCTCCCAGCCGTCGGCCCACACGCCGATGATGAAGCCGAACAGGCTGAAGGTCAGCGCGGTAAGCACCAGAAACGCCAGCATCCAGATCGGGTGAAGAATCTCGAAATCCACAAACAGCCGCGCGGTAATCAGGATCACCAGGCCGAGAATGATTGACTTGGTGGCCGCCGCGCCGACATAGCCGACGAGGATTTCCAGGTAGGACACCGGCGCGGACAGCAGCTCGTAGATGCTCCCCGAATACTTGGGCATGTAGATGCCGAACGAGGCGTTGGAAATGCTCTCGGTCAGCAGCGCCAGCATGATCAGCCCCGGCACGATAAACGCGCCTTAACTGACGCCCTGTACCTGGGTCATGCTCGAACCGATGGCCGAACCGAACACCACGAAGTACAGTGAAGTACTGATCACCGGGGTGGCGATGCTTTGCAGCAGGGTGCGCCAGGTGCGCGCCAGTTCGAACAGGTAGATGGCACGGATTGCGTAGAAATTCATGCGCGCGACTCCTTGACCAAAGACACAAAGATTTCTTCCAGCGAACTCTGGCTGGACTGCAAATCCTTGAAGTCGATGCCGTGCTGAGCCAGGTCCTTGAGCAGTTCGGCAATGCCGGTGTGCTCGCTCTGGGTGTCGAAGGTAAACACCAGGGCGTGGCCCTCATCGATCAGCTCCAGCGGGTAGCGCGCCAGCTCAGCGGGAATGCTCGCCAGGGGCTGTTGCAACTGCAGCGTCAGCTGCTTCTTGCCGAGCTTGTGCATCAGCGCCTGCTTGTCTTCGACGAGGATGATCCGGCCCTTGCTGATCACCCCGATGCGGTCGGCCATTTCCTCGGCCTCTTCGATGTAGTGGGTGGTGAGGATAATGGTCACGCCGCGCTCACGCAGGCGGCGCACCATGTTCCACATATCGCGGCGCAGCTCGACGTCAACGCCAGCGGTGGGCTCATCGAGAAACAGAATCTGCGGCTCGTGGCTCAGCGCCTTGGCAATCATCACCCGGCGCTTCATGCCGCCGGACAGCTCGAAAATCTTCGCGTCGCGCTTGTCCCACAGCGACAGGTCCTTGAGCAGTTGCTCCAGATAGGCCGGATTGGGCTTCTTGCCGAACAGGCCACGGCTGAACTTAACCGTCGCCCAGACGGTTTCGAACACATCGCTGACCAGCTCCTGCGGCACCAGGCCGATCTGTGAACGGGACGCGCGGTAGTCCTTGATAATGTCCTTGCCGCCCACCAGCACCCGCCCGCCGCCTGGATTGACGATGCCGCAGATAATGCTGATCAGGGTGGTCTTGCCCGCACCATTGGGGCCGAGCAGCGCAAAGATTTCGCCGGGGCGAATGTCCAGATTGATGTCCTGCAGGGCCGGATGGCCGCTGGCGTAGGTCTTGCTCAGCTGTTGAATCGAGATCACCGTTTGCACAGAACCTCCTGCTCTGGGGAAAAGCGCAATTGTAGGGAAGTTGGCCGGGCTTGCGGAAATGCTGATGCAGCAACCTGGGATGTTTTTCAAGGCCAACGTTGAGCTAGAGCGGATGCGGCTGCTAGGCTGGACCTGGTTTTACCCAGACAAGGAAATAGACCATGGCTCTTCGTCACCACCTCGCCAGCCTTACCCTGCTCGCCCTACTGGTCGGTTGCAGCTCGCAGCAGCCAACGCAGCCAGCCGCTGAAATCACCGGCGACTGCAATGTCGACAACATGAGCGATGTACTCGGCCAAAACGCCAGCGCCGAGATGATCAAGCAGGCGCAACAACAGGCCAACGCCAAATTCCTGCGCGTACTCGCCCCCGGCGACGCCGCCACCATGGATTACAACCCGCAGCGCCTGAATATCGATATCGATGAGAGCGAGGTGATCATCCGCCTGACGTGCGGTTGAGCTACCACTAACGGCTGAGCGCGTGTGCCGCGCCAATACGGCACACTTGGCCTACTCCTCCTCAGGCCAGACCCGATGCTCATCGACGAAGAACTCACCCTGAAGAAGCTGGAAATCTTTCTGGCCTTTATGCGCAGCGGCAACCTGACGCGCGCCGCCGTCGAGCTGAATACCAGCAACGTCAGCGTGCACCGCGCCATTCACTCACTGGAAAGCGCCCTGCGCTGCCCACTGTTCAAACACGAAGGCCGCAACCTAATCCCCCTGGAAAGCGCCTACGTGCTGGAAGAGCGGGCGCAGAAGCTGGTCCAAGACGTAGTCGAAAGCGTGCGCATGACCCGCGAGGCGGCCGGCTTTTCGGCCGAACGTTTCAAGCTTGGCGCGCTGTATTCACTGACGGTAAAAACCGTACCGCAGCTGATCATGGGCCTGAAGCTGCGCCGCAGCGAGCTGAATATCGACCTGATTCTCGGCTCCAACGTCGACCTGCTGTACAAGCTGAAGAACGTCGAACTGGACGCCATTCTGGTGGCGCTCAATGACAGCGTCAGCGATCCCGACTGCGAGCAGCTGCCGCTGTTTGCCGATGATATTTTCCTCGCGGTACCCATCGACTCGCCCTTCGCCATGCAAGCCGAAGTGGATCTGGCGGACCTGCGCGACTCGACCTTTATCACCCTCACCCAGGGCTTCGCCACCCACCAGGACGGCGTGCGGGTGTTTCAGCAGGCGGGCTTCGAGCCCAAGGTGGCGATGCAGGTGAACGATATCTTCACCCTGCTCAGCATGGTCAGCTCGGGGGTGGGTTACGCCTTGCTGCCGGGGCGGATTGCTGCGGTGTACGAAAACCGCGTGCGCCTGATCCCGTTGCAAGCCAAGTACCACCTGCAACAGCACATCGGCGTGGTCTTCCTGAAAGCCAAGGAGCGCGACCCGAACCTCTTGGCGCTGCTGGCCGAATGCCGGATGTACAGTCGCCAGTCGTAGGGGCCGCTTATACGGGTTCACCGCGGTGCGCACGGCGCACCCTACCCGCTCGCCGAATGCCGCCTATACGCGCACCCTACAGGAAGAAAAAGCCCGCCAAACGGCGGGCGAAGGCTCAGCCGAATAGGCCGCGCATGAGAAAGTACAACAGCGATGGGCCGAGCAGGCAGCCCAGGGCGGTATAGAACGCCGCGGTAAGGCAACCATAGGGCACCAACTTCGGATCGGTTGCCGCCAGGCCGCCGGCCACACCGCTGGAGGTGCCCATCAGACCGCCGAAAATCACCGCACTGCGTGGGTTGTTCAGGCCGATATAGGGAGCAATAAAGGGTGTCGCCACCATCACCAGGATCGCCTTGACCAGACCGGCAGCAATCGACAGCGCCATGACTTCCGAACTGGCACCGATAGCCGCCCCCGTCACCGGACCGACGATATAGGTCACCGCACCGGTACCTATAGTGGTCAGGCTAACCGCGTCGGTGTAACCGAAGGCCATGGCCACGCCGACCCCGGCAACAAATGAAGCGCCCACGCCGACAAATAACGCCAGCACCCCGGCAAAACCTGCACGTTTGAGTTCTTCAACGCTTACCCCAAAACCAGTGGCGACAATGGCAAAGTCACGCAACATGGCCCCACCGAGCAGACCGACTCCGGCAAACAGCGGGATATCCACCAAGCCCTTGGTCCCGCCGGTAAAGGCACCACCGATATAGGACAGCAGCAGGCCCAGCAGGATGGCAATCGCCGACCCATGCAAACGGCCTTTGGTGAAGGTGTCCGAGATCCAGTAGGACACCCACATGGTGAGGCCGATAATGGCGAAACCGCTGAGCAAGCCGTAGCCGGAGAGTACTTTCATTAAGGATTCGTACATGGCGATCACCGTGGCGCTTTAGTCAGAGGGGCGGTTGCGGACTCTTCAGGCTTTTTTTGCCCGATACGACTCAGCACGGGAACCAGGGCAAAGGCCACGACCACGGCGGCCGTACCGGCGAGAATCGCCATCGGCCCACCACTGAGGGCACCGTAGACATTCTGCTGGGCGGCCATGGCGACCACGATGGGGATGTAGATAGCACTCCAGAACGCCACGCCTTTTTCCGACGTTGCGTCGAGTATTCCGCGCTTGTGCAGGTAACTGCCCAGGAAGATCAGCAGCATCATGGCGATACCGACACCACCGACGTTGGCAGGTACGCCAATCATTTTGCCTAGCAGCTCTCCGATAAAGATGCCTGCCAGGGTGCAGAAGGCCAGAAAGGCCACACCGTAGATAATCATTGTTTTTATCCTCGTATTACGCATCGAAGTTGTTGTTTTTGTCCTTCGGTAATCGGGTGTTGCTATCGGCTCCGATTCACCTCCTGGCGCAACATGGCGTCCAGTGTATCCAGGCGCGAACCTTGAAAAGCGATAGCCATACCGGGCTCGAATACGCGCCGAGCCAGGCCGCTCAGTACGTTGCCCGGCGGTAATTCAAGATGCAGGCGAACACCGCGTTCGAACGCGGTCTGCAAGGTGCCCTGCCAGTCGACCACCCGGCACATGTTGTGAGCTAGGTCGTCGCGCAATTTTTCGGGGTCGCTGATCAACCGGGCCGAGCTGCCGCTCAGATAACGCACACTCGGGCGCTGCACGCTGACCGCTTCGAATGCCTCGATCAGGCGGGCGGCAGGCTCGGCAAGCAGTGCGCAATGTGACGGCACGCTAACCGCCAGGGGTTTGACCATGCCAGCACCGAGCCGGCGCGCACGCTCGGCGACACAGGCCATGGCCGCGTGGCTGCCGGCAATGATCAACTGGTTGTCGGCATTGATATTGGCCAGGTAAACCGGCAGCTGCGGGCTGTTTACTTCAGCCAACAGCGCTTCCAGGTGGGCCAGATCAAGGCCGAGAACAGCGCTCATGCCATAGCCTTCAGGGTACGCCTGCTGCATCAGTTCACCACGCAAGGCGACCAGGCGCAGGGCATCGGCAAAGGTCACAGCGCCCGCCACCACCGCAGCGGCATAGGCACCGATGGACAGCCCGGCAACGTAGTCGGGCTGCGCATCGCGCCCTTGCAACAGGCGGGCACTGGCGACCCCGGCAATCAATAGACAGAGCTGCACCGCGCGGGTCGCACGCAGCGCCTCGGCCGTGTCCAGCGCCAGCACCGACTCGCCCAGCACCTCGCTGGCTTCGTCCAGGCACGCCCGGACGATGATGCTATCCGGCAAGTCATGCAGCATGCCGGGCTGCTGCGCACCCTGGCCGGGAAATGCCCAAAGCGTGCTCATGCCGCCACCTGCCGAGGCTGCCAGGGATCACTGAGCAGCAGCGGCCCCGCTTGGGTTTTCAGCAATACACGCGGAGCCCCGCTGGCCCACTCGCGTAGCGCCACGGCACCTTGTGGGGTTTCCAGTTGCACATCGATACACCCTGGCGCTTTATCAAGCAGCTCACACAATCCCCGCGCCCACTCACGGGGCAATGGCGACGGTGCCCGTAGCAGCAGATCCAAGTCGCTGTCCAGGTGCGCAGCCGACACGCCACTAGCCAGCTCAAAGCCCAGGCTGCCGGTGACGCCCCAGGCTAGGCCCAGTTCCGCAAGTTGTGGCGCCAACTGGCTCAACGCCCGTAACGCCGGCCAGTGCGACTGCGGGTAACAGCGCCAGCGACCTGCACGGGCGACCGCTTCCGGGCTGACTAAGCGGCTGATGTCCGCCATGCGCATCCAACCCGCATAACGCTGCTCGCGTGCCGCACCGCGCACACCCACTGCCACCCAGCCAGGCTCGGCCAGCGCCCGCCGCACCACCACCGGCACATGCCCGCCCAAGGCGACGCGAGCCCAGGCCGGCGCCTCCTGGGGCAGGTGCTCAGGGCGCAAGCCCCAGAGCAGATCATGTGGACGGGGGTTTGGGTGCATCAAGATGTCCTCTGTAGGGTGCGCTGTGCGCACCGATTAGGTTTTTTGGTGCGCACGGCGCACCCTACGGTGACCGTGCTCGCACTGTTCACCACTGCGCGCGTAATAGCTCGCGCACCTGGGATGACGCCGCGCGATTGGCGGCGCCCAGGCGGTTACGCAGATCACGCGGGCTGCTGGCGATATCGGCCAGGGCACGGCTCAGGGCGTCCTGCACATGGGCCAGGTCGGAGGCCGTCGGCTGCGCGACCTGCTGCACATCGAGGATGTCGGCGAGCAGCCCGAGCGAGGCATAGTTGTCCAGGTCGTAGGCCATCGGCGGGACCTCAGCGGCCAGCGCTTCCAGCTCCTCGACGCTGCGCAGGGTAATGCGCGCCGCGGCGGCCTTGCCCATGGCGTGGACCATCACCCCACTGTCGCGCAGGGCGATCAGGCGGTTGGCCTGGTAGCCATGGGCGAGAAAGGCACCGGACATCGCCTTGCCTACCAATAAGCCAACCACCGCATGCCCGGCCAAGCGTGCCCGGGCATAAGCGTCCACCGCACCGGCGAGGGCCTGGTGGATGCCATAGGCCTCCTCCCGGCGGCCGTAGGCCTGGCTTGGCACATCGACAATGGCGATCAGTGCGCGCTTGTGCGGGCGGTCACGGTCGGCCTCGATGGCGGCGTCCACGGCCTGGGCCAGGCCCCAGCCCTCGAGCAGGCCGACCTCGCCGCTGCGAGCGCGCGGAAAGGGGTTGGCCGCATCTGGCACCACGGCGATATAACGCACGGCCTGCCCGGCCAATTCACCATCGGCCACCTGAACCGAAGCAGGCAACCCGCTTGGCGCTTGGGGCGTGCCGGCCAACGCCTGAAACCAGTGCAGGCCACGTTGTTCCTGTGCAGTTGTCATGCTTGTGCTCCCTGGTAGGCGCTGCGCACGGCAGCGGCATCGGCCTGAACGGAGGTGTCGACCGCGCGCAGGCGCTCGAGGAACCAGGCGTGGCGACGGCTACGTTCGGTCTCGGGTTTGCCCTGGGCGAACAGACTGTGCAACTCGCCACGAATCGCTTCGACGTCATCGCTCACATAGCCATCGACCAAACCGCTGGCATGGCGCTGCTCACCGCCAGTCAGGCTCCAGATAAAGGGACGATCGCGCGAATCGTATTCATCCAGCCCGGCTTCCTGCTCGATCACCTGCGGACCGTTAAGCCCCAGGCGGGCTTCGCGGGTCACCAGCAGGTAGCTGCACAGGCCAGCGGCGATGGACATGCCACCAAAGCAACCGACCGGGCCGGCGATCAGAGCGATCACTGGCTGGTACTGACGCAGCTCGACAATCGCCGCCTGGATTTCGGCAATGGCCGCCAGGCCGAGGTTGGCCTCCTGCAGGCGCACGCCACCGGTTTCCAGGAGCAATACAGCGCGGGTCGGCGTGCCGTTGCGGTTGTCTTCGGCCGCCAGCTCCAGAGCACCGGCAATCTTCGCCCCGCCCACTTCACCCAGGCTGCCGCCCTGAAATGCCCCTTCGAT
>DASRUM010000265.1:0-16475 GCA_035655415.1 Pseudomonas sp. | reverse complement strand
AAGGCTTTCGGGAGACTGCAAAGCGTTTTTTCAAGGGGGATCTGGTCGCGTTGGTTGGCCATTACCAAGCCAGCGCTGACCCCGTGATGCGCAGCGATGCGCAGAGTTTGGGCACCCTGGTCGAGCGCTCGGCCTTCCTCGAACGCGAATCCAAAGCCATGCAAGGGCCTTGGTATGGCCAGGTCTGGCATCTGGCCACAGCGGCAGATCATGAGCTGATGGAAGAAACCTTCGCCGCCTACCGCTACCAAGTGCTGCTCGCCCCCGAAGCCATCGCCTGGGGCATTGCCTGCGCCATGCTGCTGGCCTGGCTGCTGGAAAGCCTGGTGCTGCTGGTCGGCATGCTGTTTGGCGCGGGCCGCAGCCAGAAGGTGCAGCAGCGGCATTGGCGCTAAGTTGAATTACACAAGGGCTCGCAAGAGCCCTTGGTGTTTTCTGCCGATTCGCTTCTTAAGCCTGCTTGCTGACTTGAACGCCGGCGTCCTCGGTAGCAATCGGCTGAATCGGCAAGGTTCTACGCCTCGACACTAGCAACACCCCCGCCAGAACCAGTCCGGCACCTGCCAGCTGGGCCAACGATACCGGCTCCGACAACAGCAACCAGGCGAAGACAATCGTCAGGATCGGTCCCAGTGTGCCAATCAGCACGGTGCGCGCCGAGCCAATCAGGCGCAGTGCAGCCGATTGCCAGAATATCGGCAGCACCGTGGAGAAAATCGCCATCGCCGCGCTGTACGCATACACCTCCACAGGCTGCTGCAGTGCAGAAAACGGTTGAGTAGCGAGGAAGTGAATCTGCGTGGCGAAGGTGGACACGATAATCGCCAGGGCAGCAAAGCGGATGGTGCCGAGCCGGTGAATCGCCACCTCGGCCCCGGAGCTATAGAGCGCGTAGCACAGCGCAGAACCGAAGACGAAGGCAGCACCGATCAGCACCGTATGCAGATCCTCCGCCACCTGCAGATCGTGGGCGAACGCCAGGCCGATACCGGCGTAGGTCAGCAGCAGCGCCGCAATCTGGCGCTTCTCCAGGCGCTTGCCCATAAACAGCACGCCGATCAGCACGGTCATGGTCGGGTAGATAAACAGGATCAGCCGCTCCAGCGCCGCCGAAATGTATTGCAGGCCAACAAAATCGAGAATGCTGGCCCCGTAGTAACCCAGCAGGCCCAGGGCGATCAGCATGCCCCAGTCTCTGCGAGTCAGCGGCGGCGCAGCGCGGCATAACCACAGTGTGACCCACAGTGCGATAGGCAGGGCAAAGCTCATACGCAGCGTCAGCAATGTGATCGCGTCCACTGGCGCGGCGGCGTAGGCCAGCTTGACGAAGATCGCCTTGAACGAGAAACCGAAGGCGGCGAGCACCGCAAGTGCGATGCCCAACCGTTCGGCTGACCAGGTTTTCCATGGCATGTTGAGTGAGTCCCTAAAGAGTTGTGCTGCGCCGAATGATGCTGGGTATAGAATCGCGATGGAATTGGCTTTTCCATAAGTGATCGTTCGGATTTAACTAACGCTATGCACTATGACCTGATTGATCTGCGCCTGTTTGTCGCGATTGCCGAGGCGAAGAACCTCACTCGGGGTGCCGAGCGGGTGCATCTGGCGGCGTCTTCGGCCAGTCACCGCATGCGCCTGCTGGAAGCGTCGATTGGCACGCCGCTATTGCTGCGTGAGCCGCGCGGCGTCAGCCTTACCCGTGCTGGCGAGGCATTGCTACGCCATGCGCGGCAGGTGTTTGCCCAACTCGAACAGATGCACGCCGACCTTACCCCCTACGCCAAAGGCGTGCGCGGCCATGTCAGTCTGTGGGCCAATACCCACGCCACCCATACCTTCCTGCCCGACAGCCTCTCGACCTTTTTGCAGCGTCATCCGCAAGTCAGTATTTCGCTTGAGGAGCACACCAGCCCGCACGTGCTGCTGGCGGTGGCGCGCGGCGAGGTGGAAGTTGGCGTGGTGGCGGGGACGATTGAAGGCGCTGAGGTTGAACTGATCCCATACCGGGCCGACCGGTTGGTATTGATTGCCCCGGTCGATCATCCACTGGCCGCGCACGCCAGCAGCCTATTTGCCCAGGTGCTGGATTACCCCTTTGTTATGCTGCATTCAGGCTCGGCCATTCACACCTTCACCATGAATGCCGCCGCCGCGCTGGGGCGACACCTTGAGGTGCGGATTCAGGTGCGCAGCTTTGAGGCGGTGTGCCGCATGGTCAGTGCAGGCGTTGGCATCGGCCTGGTGCCGCGCAGTGCGGTAACCGCTGGCGCGCAGTTGGCGGTGATTGAGCTGGAAGAACCCTGGGCGCAGCGTGATTTGAAGGTCTGTGTGCGCAAGCGTGAATTGTTGTCGGGTTTTGCGGCGCAGCTGGTCGATTGCCTGACGGCCAGCAGTATCACGTCGGCATAAAACCACCTTGTACGGTTTTTCACGCAGGGACTTATACCGCCGGTTACGATGCCGCGCTCGCCTTCAGGCGTGATATCGACTGGCGCGAAGTGAAAGTTCTGCGTAGGTATTTAAAGCGCCGTGTGTGTCATGGCTTATTTTAATCAATGGCTTGCCTTTACAGTTCGGTGTTTTAGCGCTATGTGCTTTCTGTTGGCTTATGGGTATCGTCATCCGGACTACGACTAAAGTGATGGAATTAAATTTCTGGATTACTGTTTAATCGGTTCTAGTCCTGATGTGCGTCAATATTTAATATGTATCTGTCGTGCATAGTGGTTACTAGCTGTTTGGCTTGGTCTTTATTTTATGGGTGGGCGTCAAATAACAGGTGTGTTGCAGAGGCAGCCTGCACTCGTTGAGTTGCTGGGCCAGCGAAGCTCAAGCAGCGCAAGCGCTGAGCCAGTGAATGTTTTGCGGCGCTTAGAGATCCCGGTAATAGAGAGCTTTAACGTAATAACCAACTACTACATAAGTTCAGTAAAAATAAGAATATAACCCTCGGCTTTTCCGGGTTGATCCATCTGGCTTCAATTTAAAAAATGCGCGGTGAAGCGTTTTTACACTGTGCTGCGTGCGTTGTGCTGCCCAAATAAACTCTCTCGCCCTTGTGGCACCCACTCACTTTGCATTGGAGCGTAATGCATAGGCGTTGGTTTTCGTTGTTTGGATGTTTTGTGCAAGGGAATTGGATGCTGCCATCTTTTACGCAAAATTAGAAAGACCGAGGGCGTTATGAAGTTCAAGTCGTTGCAGATGCGCATATGTGTGACAGCAGGCATATGTCTGTTTTTCTCGTCCGCCAGCCTGGTGGGTTATGGCCTATTTAGCGGCCGGGCAAACGAGGCGTATGTTGCCGAAGAAGTTTCTGGTCTGATTGAAAAAGCGACCTTTCGGGAAATTGAAAACCTGGCCGAGTCGCGCGCCAATGCCATTCAAACCAAGTTGCAGGGGGCTTTGGAGGCGGCGCGCACCATGGCCAACACCTTTGCGGCCAGCAAGGCAGCGCAAAGCCCACTGGACATTGGTCGTGAGCAAATCAATACGGTATTGCTCAGCGTTCTGAAGAACAACCCAGAATTCAACGGCACCTATTCCTGCTGGGAGCCGGATGCCCTGGATGGGCAGGATTTTGCGTTTCGCAACGACCAGGATGGCAATAATCCTCAGACCGGGCGCTTTACACCGTACTGGACGCGCAGTGCCGACGGCACTATCGCGGTACAGCCGCTGGTGGAGTACGACTCGGCGGATCGCCACCCCAACGGGGTTTTGAAGGGCGGCTGGTACATCGGCCCGCGCGATACCCTGACAGAAAGCGTGCTAGACCCGCTGCCCTATGTGGTGCAGGGCAAGAATGTCTGGTTGACCACCTTGTCGGTGCCGATCGTGGCCAATGGTAAGTTCTACGGCGTTGTAGGGGCTGACTTCGATATTTCCTTCATCCAGAAAATCAGCGAGCAGATGTCCGCCGAGCTGTATGGCGGCAAGGGCAGCGTATCGATCTTGAGCCATCAGGGGCTGGTGGTGGCTGACAGTCAGCGCAGTGATTTGATCGGGCAGGCGATCAAGACCTTACTGCCTACGTCCTGGGAAAAGGTGCTGGGGGACATCCAGGCGGGGCGCGCCCAGAGCTTGCTCGACCCTGCCACCGAGAACTTCGAGGTGCTGATGCCGATTCAGCTGGGGCGCACCGGCAAACCTTGGGCGCTGTTGATTCGCCTGCCCAAAGCCGTAGTTATGAGCCAGGCGATTGCCCTGGAGCAAGAGCTGCAGGCCCGCAGTATCAGCAACAGCGTCTGGCAGGTCTCCGTGGGTTTGGTGATTTCTCTGCTGGCGCTGGTCGCCCTGTGGCTGACCGCGGCAAAAATTGTCGGGCCGATTCGCGAGGCGGCGGTATTGGCGGGCAATATCAGCCTGGGCGACTTCTCCCAGCGTCTGGTGCAGCAAACCGAGGATGAAGTGGGTCAGCTGTCTTTTGCCCTCAACGACATGTCGCAAAGCCTGCAACGTCAGGTGCGGGTGGCCGAGCGCATCTCCGAGGGGGATCTGGATCTGCAGGTCCAACTATCGTCACCTAAGGACACCCTGGGTATTTCCCTGGAGAAGATGGTCGGCAACCTCAATGGCCTGATCTCCGAGGTGCAGCGCAGCGCGACCCAGATCACTGGCAGTTCTGCACAGGTCACCGAGCTGAGCCAGTCGCTGTCGGACGGGGCGTCCAACTCGGCCTCATCGATTACCGAGATCAGCGCGGTAATGACGCAAATGGCGGCGCAAACCACCGACAACGCAGCGAATGCGAAAAAGGCCGACTTGCAATCGCAAGCCTCACGCACCGATGCCGGTGAAAGCGACAAGCTGATGAGTGAGCTGATTGCTGCCATGGCTGAAATCGACAGCTCGGGCAAGGACATCACCGCGATTATCACCACCATCGACAATATTGCCGCCCAGACCAATCTGCTGGCGTTGAACGCTGCGATTGAAGCCGCACGGGCCGGTGAGCTGGGTCGCGGTTTTGCCGTGGTCGCTGATGAAGTGCGCAGCCTGGCAGCCCGCAGCGCCGAGGCGGCGCAGCAAACCTCGGCGCTGATTGCTGACTCTTCGGTCAAGACCCAGCGCGGCATGATCATCGCCGGGCGCACCGCCGAGTCGCTCAAAAGCATCGTCAGCGGTACTACCGCGGTCTCCAACCTGGTGTCACAGATCTACCAGGCGTCCAGCGAACAGGCTTCCGGCTTGCAGCAGGCGAGTATCGGGCTCGAGCAAATTGACGAAGTGACCCAGAAAAATCAGTCCAACTCACAAGCCTGTGCGGTGGCGGCCAAGGAGTTGTCGGACCGCGCTTCGCTGATGCAGCGGGAGCTGAGCCGCTTCAAAATCAAGAAGGCCTAGCCAGGCCGGCGTTACACAACAGGCCCTCGCGGGCCTGTTTGCGTTACTTGGACAGAAAACGCATGCCGTCTTCCAGGCCTTGCAGCGTCAGCGGGTACATCTGCTCGTTGAGCAGTTCACGCATGATGTTGGTCGAGGCGGTGTAACCCCAGGTGTCCTTGGGGTAAGGGTTGATCCAGATAAGCTTCTTGTACTTCTCCATAAAGCGCTTGATCCAGACGTAACCCGGCTCCTCGTTCCAGTGCTCGACGCTGCCGCCGGCCTGGGTGATTTCGTAGGGCGCCATAGCCGCATCGCCGACGAACACCACTTTGTAGTCCGCGCCGTACTTGTGCAGCAGATCCTGGGTGGAGAAGCGCTCGGAGGTACGGCGCAGGTTGTTCTTCCACACCGACTCGTACACGCAGTTATGGAAGTAGAAATACTCCATATGCTTGAACTCGGTTTTACAGGCGCTGAACAGTTCTTCGCAGACCTTTACGTGGGCGTCCATCGAGCCACCGATATCGAACAGAATCAGCAGTTTCACCGCATTGCGCCGCTCCGGGCGCATCTGAATATTCAGCAGGCCGCCGTCTTTCGCGGTGTGGTCGATGGTGCCGCCGAGATCAAGCTCGTCCTCGGCACCTTGGCGGGCGAACTTGCGCAGACGGCGCAAGGCCACCTTGATATTGCGCGTGCCCAGTTCGACCTGATCGTCGAGGTTCTTGTATTCGCGCTGGTCCCAGACCTTGACCGCCTTGCCCTGGCGCTTGCCGGCGTCACCCACGCGAATGCCTTCCGGGTTGAAGCCGCCGGAGCCGAACGGGCTGGTGCCGCCTGTGCCGATCCACTTATTGCCGCCTTCGTGGCGTTCTTTCTGTTCTTCGAGGCGCTTCTTGAACTCCTCGATCAGCTTGTCCAGGCCGCCCAGGGATTCGATCTTGGCGCGTTCCTCATCGGTCAGCGAACGCTCGAATTCCTTGCGCAGCCACTCATCGGGGATCAGTGCCTCGATATGTTGGTTAAGGTTTTCCAAACCCTTGAAATAAGCGCCGAACGCGCGGTCGAACTTGTCGAAATGCCGCTCGTCCTTGACCAGGATGGTGCGCGAGAGGAAATAGAACTCGTCCATATCGGCGAACACCACGTTGTGCTTCAACGCGTTGATCAGGTCGAGCAGCTCACGCACCGACACCGGCACCTTGGCGGCGCGCATTTCATTGAACAGGTTGAGCAGCATGGCTGCGCCCTCGTGAATTCGTTTGAGTGCGACGCTTAAGAGCGCCACTCCAATGGCAGGCCATCATTGATGGCGTACCAGTCGGCCTTCGATTCCGGAAAAATATGCTTCTGCGCGATTTCACCCACTGGCGTATCCAGCGTGCCCAGCGCAACTGAAAGCCAGTTGGGGTGGGGCTGTTCGCTGTACCACTGCAGGGTTGAGCCACAGTGTTTGCAAAAGGTCCGCGTCACGCCCGGCGAGGACTGGTAGATGCCCAGTGATTCCCCGCCTTGAGTGAAGTGGAAATCCTTGCGCCGTACGTTGCCGTAAGTGGCGAATGCCGCGCCATGGGCTTTGCGGCACATCGAACAATGGCAATGAGTCGCCGACTCGATAGGCGCATCGATGCGGTATTTCACTGCAGCGCAAAGGCAACTGCCGCTGTGCATGGATTCGCCTCCCGCTCCCGATTCCTAACGCGAAGCGCGGCGGCTCATAAAGGCCAAGCGCTCAAGCAGCTGCACATCCTGCTCGTTCTTCACCAATGCCCCGGCCAGTGGCGGGATGGCTTTGGTTGGGTCGCGTTCGCGCAGTACGGCTTCGCCGATATTGTCGGCCATCAAGAGCTTGAGCCAGTCGACCAGTTCGCTGGTGGATGGCTTCTTCTTCAGGCCCGGCACTTTGCGCACGTCGAAGAATACGTCCAGCGCTTCGGCGACCAGATCTTTCTTGATGTTGGGGTAGTGCACATCAACGATCTTCTGCAGGGTCGCGCGATCCGGGAAGGCGATGTAATGGAAGAAGCAGCGGCGCAGGAAGGCGTCCGGCAGTTCTTTTTCGTTGTTCGAGGTGATGATGATGATCGGGCGTTTTTTCGCCTTGATGGTCTCGTCAGTCTCGTAAACGTAGAACTCCATCTTGTCGAGTTCTTGCAGCAGGTCGTTAGGGAACTCGATGTCGGCCTTGTCGATCTCGTCGATCAGCAGAATCACCCGCTCTTCGGCCTCGAAGGCCTCCCACAGCTTGCCTTTCTTGATGTAGTTGCGCACATCGTGGACTTTGTCCGAATCCAGCTGCGAGTCGCGCAGGCGGCTGACCGCGTCGTACTCGTACAGGCCCTGGTGGGCCTTGGTGGTGGATTTGATGTGCCAGGTGATCAGGCGTGCACCGAAGGATTCGGCCAGCTGTTCGGCCAGCATGGTTTTACCGGTGCCCGGCTCACCCTTGACCAGCAACGGGCGCTCCAGGGTGATGGCGGCATTGACCGCGAGCTTGAGGTCGTCGGTGGCGACGTAGGACTGGGTGCCTTCGAACTTCATCGGTAAATCCTCGAACGGTAACGCCCGGTAGCCCAGGCCATGCACTTAGTGAAAGGGGGTAACTATAACGTGCGCGGCATCGGCCTGTGAACGCAGTCGGGCTATTCAGTCACTGAATGAGCTGTTGCTGGTCAGTCGTTTTCCGTTGCGTCGCGCTCAAAACGCGTATTGAACGCCTGGACGAAAGCGTTGCGCAGGATCGCCAGAAACGCCTGGAAGGCGCTGATGTCCTGCTGGCGCACGCTGCCGCTCAGTTCGACCTGGGTGGCGAATTGGTCTTCACGCTGGTTTCTCAGCACGCTTTCGCCGCCGCCAACCAGGGCTTCCCAGATCGAGCGGAAGAAACCCTTGTCCTCGACTTCGACGTCTTGCTGCCAGTTGAATACATCGACATTGCGCAACAGGGGTTTCACGTAGCCGCTCAGTTGGCCGTCGTCGGCGGTGGCTTCGATCACCACATGGCCGGTGCCGGCATTAAAGTCGAACTTGCCATAGGCGCTGGAGAAGTCGTTGAGGCGCTTGAGTTCGATATCGGTACTGCGCAGGCGAAATTCGAAGTCTTCGAAGTTCTTGAAGGGGTCGAATACCGCCGTGGCTTCCAGCGGTGCATGGCCGAGCAACAGTGCCTTGCCCTCGAAGCGGGCGACGCGCTCGCCTTGTTCGTCGGCGACATTGGTTAGGTTGTAGAGGCTGGCATTGATCTGGTTGGCCTCGATGTCGACAGGTGGCGAAGAATTGAAGTTATGAAAGCTCAGGGTGCCGTCGCTCACGCGTACTTCGTCGAGGGTGATTGGCAGCAGTTTGTTCAACTGTTCGCGCCAGTCCACGCCTTGACCGGTTTGCGACGCTTCAGGGTCGGCACCGCCGTCGACGAAATTGAGCTCCGGCTGCTCGAATACCACGCGGGCGACGATGGCCCGTTCGTACCACAGCGAATGCCAGCTCACCGAGAGATCGATACTTTGCGCATCGACGAAAGGCACCGGTACTTGACCGTCAACTTTGACAATTTGCAGACCGTTGATGCGGTAGGCACCACGCCACAGCGCCAGATCGACATCAGTGATCTGGCCGCGGTAGTCGCCCATATCGGCCAGCTTGTCATTCAGATAGTCGCGCACCAGAACAGGCAAGGCGAAATGCAGCACCAGTAAGGTGCCGAGCAGGCCGAGGAGTATCCACAGGGGAGTGCTATAGCGTCTTTTCATACATAGACTGACTCGTGAGCTGTTACGGGGTTCCAGCTAATGCATCGCCGCGCTGGACTGCTAGGTTCTTGGGTCTTAGGCTTGATAGTCCATTCGGCAACGCACGCACAAGGACCTCGCCATGAGCCGCATCTTCGCAGACAACGCACAAGCCATCGGTAATACCCCGCTGGTTCGGATCAACCGCCTGGGGCCGGAAGGTGTGACCATCCTGGCCAAGATAGAAGGGCGGAACCCGGCTTACTCGGTGAAGTGCCGCATCGGTGCGAGCATGGTCTGGGATGCCGAAGAGCGCGGTGTGCTCAAACCGGGCATGACCATTGTCGAACCCACCTCGGGCAATACCGGCATCGGCCTGGCCTTTGTTGCTGCTGCGCGCGGTTACAAGTTGCTGCTGACCATGCCCGCTTCGATGAGTCTGGAGCGGCGCAAGGTACTCAAGGCCTTGGGTGCCGAGCTGGTGCTTACCGAACCTGCCAAAGGCATGAAGGGCGCCATCGAGAAGGCAGCGGAAATCGCCGCCTCTGACACCGCTACCTACTTTATGCCGCAGCAGTTCAACAACCCGGCCAACCCTGCGATCCATGAAAAGACCACCGGCCCGGAAATCTGGAACGATACCGATGGCGCGATTGACGTGCTGGTTTCCGGTGTCGGCACCGGCGGCACCATCACCGGTATTTCGCGCTATATCAAAAAGACCCAGGGCAAGCCGATCCTCTCGGTGGCAGTGGAGCCGATTGGCTCGCCGGTGATCACCCAGACCATCGCCGGTAATGAAGTCAAACCCAGCCCGAACAAGATCCAGGGCATCGGCGCCGGTTTTGTCCCAGGCAACCTCGACCTGAGCATGGTCGACCGGGTTGAGCTGGTTTCTGATGACGATGCCAAAACGGTTGCCCTGCGTTTGATGCGCGAGGAAGGCATTCTCTGCGGCATCTCCTGCGGCGCCGCCATGGCCGCCGCGCTGCGCATCGCCGCCGAGCCCGGCATGCAGGGTAAAACCATCGTGGTGATCCTGCCGGACTCCGGCGAGCGCTACCTGTCGAGCATGTTGTTTAGCGATATGTTTACCGAGCAGGAGTTGCAGCAGTAAAGTCTGCACCCACAAAAAAACCGCCAAATTCTGGCGGTTTTTTTGTGGGTGGTTACTAGGTGATTTACGAGCCAGTGCTGCTGATTGATTGGCTTAGATACGGTGGATATGGTTGTTCATCAGAAGGGGGCTCTACTCTCATGCGTGGGGTAATAAAAGACCTACCGTTGGCCCCAGGGTGCGTGGAATGATGGCCTTTTGATACTCTGTCTCCGCATCGTGGCCTGAACAGCCGATACGAACGTCTTTAATTGCATGGAAGACTGCTGTGACTATCTTGGAATATTTGGATTCTGCTGAAGAAAAGTTAAGGAAATGCCAGTTGGAAGCCGTACGTAGCTTCGTCAGGTATGCCGAAGAAAACGATACTGAAAGAGGTTTCTTGATCAACCTACCCACAGGTGCCGGGAAAACAGGGGTTATCTCTCTCATATCACATCTATCAGGTGCCTTAAAAGTTCTTGTGATATGTCATCGAAAAGCCGTGAAAGATCAGCTGTTTCGAGAAATCTCAAGGAAATTCTTCCGCAATACAATTGATGACCAAGAGTTTGAGCTAAAGAAAACTTATCGGGACTCTAATTTTGATCAGGGTGACGGAGTCTATATCACCAGTTTCCAGAAACTGACGATGCTAGGTGACGAAGAACTAAAAAACGTCCAAGGCAGTTTTGATCTAATTATTGTGGATGAAGGGCACTCTGAACCTTCTCCTGTTTGGCGGGAAATAATACGTCAGTCCGCAGCAATGAAAGTGGTGATCACCGCAACGCCTTATCGCAACGACTTGTTTGAACTTAATGTAAGCACGAGTCATTTTTATGTTTTTACATTTAAAGAGGCTATCGAAGATGGGGTAATTATGGAGCCCCAGTACGAGCAAGTTGATGGAGACGATAAATTACTTGCAGGCATCCTAGCCTTTCTAGGCGCGAACGAAGATGTGAAGTGCATAGTGAAGTGCAAGAATCTTGAGGAGATAAAAAAATACCATGACCTTATTTCTCAATCATTCACCACGGCAAGCGTGCATGAGCGACTAGAAATCAACGAGGCGCAAAATAAGTTCAAACGAGTTGGTCCGGCTCTTAAAGTCGAAGGACTGCGGGTTATCATTCACCAGCACAAGCTTGACGAAGGGATTGACATTCCAGAAGCTAAGTTACTGATCCTCACGTATGAGTTGGGGAGTGGGCGTGAGTTAGTGCAGGCTGTAGGTCGGATCGTACGTAGCTATGGAGAGGTCCAGCCATTGGTGATCGATCTAAGCCGGGGCGCGAATGAGGGAATGTGGGACGGCTATCAAAAATTTGATGACTATCTCGCCAATGGTGGTGCATCAGAATTTGTTAGCTCACTAAGCACAAGTTACCTGATTGAATCTTTTCTCGAAAGCTTTCCGAGATACAGCTACTTTGACGGTAAATTCAAAGAGAGAGTTGATCTTAACATCATTGACCCAGAAGATGATCTCAAGATCCCTCATGCGTCGATATGCTTTATTCAAAAGAAAAATGATTTCTCTCTGCCACTACTTATGGATCGACTGTATTGGGAGTTGCACGGCTCTGGGTCATTAGTCAAAGCTTATGAAGAAATTCTTGATTTGCAGATTATGATTTATGTCGAGTTTAATAGCTCAAGGTTTTTTAAAAATAAAATTTTCTTCGAGCCAAAGCTGCATGTCATTATTGTAAAAGAAATTGTTTCGGGTGTGGCTGTCTTCGACAGCGGTGGTGGCCGGTATTACAATCAGGAAAAATATCGACTTGGTGATGCAATTCATATTGACAAATTGACTGCTTTGGCCGCAAAAACAGCAATTCATCAGATCAAGGAAACTCACGCCCGGGCTATCGGCCAAGCTGTGCGTCGTCCAGAGTCCGTAGCACTGAAGGGGCAGAACCTTGATGGCGGGCGCGGCAGTCAGAGCAACTCCCGGTACGCATTAACTATGGTGAAGGTTGATAATATTGGTCTAGACGGCAAAAGAGACAGCAGCTTTTACATTGGTGCCAGGTCGGGGCGGGTCGTCGACCAAAAAGAATCTAATTTTACCCTTCAAGATATTTCTCAATGGATCGATGCGATCGGCCAATGTATCAATGTCGGAGGAAGTGCTGGGCGATTGATCAAGTCCTATGCGCAGCCTATCACCGAAAAACCCACTTCAGAAATTTTGTCCGTGCTACTGGATTTTACGGATCTTGAGGCGCCGATAGCGACTGCTAAGGGTGCAGTCTTACCTGATTTTGTTTATGCTGAATATCAAAAAGGGATTGCTTTCGACGCTCAAGGTGATCTTATAGAACTTGCGTTAAATTATTCGGATGAGAGCGGAAATTTTGAAATTCTTCTAACTGGGTCTTCCATAGGAAGACCTGATATCGAATGGATCGTCGAGTATTTGAATTCTGGTCACAGATTAAAAATACTGTACGAAGACGGCGTAACGTATCTGGCAGGAGCCTTTTACAAGCTGGCCTTACCCTATGAGCGTGGAATTCCTGCCGAGGACAGCTTCGCAGGTAATGCCCTTTTCCCGCTTGATGCACTTAAAGCTCCCGTCCTCAAAGAGAAGGGGCACACCCTCGATCATAAGTACCATCGAACCACTAGAAATAATTTTGATACAGATTCAATTTTTCATCTGATCGACCTGTTAAAGGGGTATGGAGACCCAGCGACTCCACTTGGATCGCTTGGCCCATTTACAACATATATTCCTGGCTGTGATATCGTTCTTTGCTGTGACATGGGCGTTGAGCCTGCTGATTTCATTTTATCTTCGCCGGAGAAGTTGTGCTTCGTTCATGTTAAATGTGGTGATTCATTAAATCCAGAATCTTCAGCCGGTGCCATTGCTGAAGTTGGCAGCCAGGCAATAAAAAATATCCACATGTTAGTTTCAGGCCTTAAAAGCGTGAAGCCTGGAAATTTTTCTACATGGAAGCAATCTTGGCCAGCTGCTGGAGCAGAGTTTCCGTTAGACACCCGTTATAGGTTGGTGGAAGGAACTATTAACCATCCTGCGCCACCTGATGATTCACTTTCTGAGAAAGTCTGGGATGTTATCTGCAAACGGAAAATATCGATGAAATGCAAGAAGGAGATTTGGATTGTTGCAGGCAATTCCTTCTCCACTAAACACTTCATTAGAAGCATGGAAAACCCGCTAGCCTGTTCGCCCACTAGTATTCAGGCATATCAACTCATTGAGGACTGGCTGAGCACCGCGGATGAGCTTGATGTAGATTTAAAAATTTTTACATCCCCTTAAGCCTAGCTCATCTTAGGTGCATAAAAATTCAAGCCAGTAGGCCTCTAAGTTGCGGGGCCTTTTGAGCATTGTTGAATTAAACCGTGTACGCATGGGTGGCAGTTTGTGATCGGCGGATACTTCAGCACGTAGGATGGGTTGAGCGCAGCGATACCCATCACGTAATCGTCTGGATCATGGGATGACACCCTTAAGCCGAATAGGCCATTTAATACTGGCGGTATTTCTGCTCGGCTTACCTGGTGATGATGGGTATCGCTGTGCTCAACGCCATCCTACGGTGCCATTTTTTCAGCGTCTGTTACTGATCGGGAACGGCTCTTTGTGATTGGCCAATTCTGGTCGACCTCTGCCTGTCACCAATCGCTTGTGTGCGGGTTATGTCTAACCAAATTAGGGCGAAGTGATTTATTTCTGATCAATTCGCAGTCGTCAGGCGGCTAGATCATTAATTTTCAACGCCCTTTAAGCACTGATGATTTATTCAGGCCACGTTGCAGGCTTGCAGGCATGCTTGAATCTCGGCAAACAACGGGCGCTCGCCTGGTTGCGGGTGGCTGCAGCGCGCATGCAGGTGCCTCAAGCGGGTTTGTTGAGTGGGCTGGTCGTCTTTGTTGCAGCGCACTAACAACTCCTCTAGCAAGCAGGCAAAGGCCCTGGCCTCAAGTTGTTGCAGGGCAATCCCGTTGTTGCTCTGTGGGTCAAAAAACGACGCTGCGCCGAAATCGCCGAGGAGGGTGTGCCCGGCTGGGTCGACCAGCAGGTTATGGGCATACAAATCGCCGTGGAGGATGCCGCGTTGATGCAGGTGAACGACGGCTGCCGCTGTGCCTCGCAAAATGCGTAAGGCTTCTGCCACGGTGAAACGACGCTGCGCGGCATAGCAGTCGCGCGTGCAGCTGGCGAGTGAGGGCGGTCCGGCCAGTGCTTGGAAGCTCGGTTCAATACGCGCCAGTAGCAGGCCGGGCGGGGCGTCCTGCAGTGGTTGCAGTGGGCCGGCAACGCTGATCAGGTTGTTGTGTGCACCGGCTGCTATACAGGCGGCCATCTCACTGTGGGCAAGCCCGTCGCTGGTTACATCACCTTTGAACAGTTTGACCGCCATGGCCTGCGCCGGCTGGTTGGGTTGCTGCCAGGTCGCACTGCGGATGATCCCCGAGGCACCCTGGCCGAGTATTTCACCCAGCTCAAGCGTGTCGCGCGCGATGGTTGGTAGTGGATGTTGCTGGAGAATTTCAGTTTCGCTGGCGTCACTGAGTGGATTGCCGGCAAAGGCCAGCCAGCACAGGGACGGTAATTTCGTGAGCCATTCCGGCAGATGCTCTAGGCGGTTAGCCGCAATGCGCAGCAGCTCCAAGCGCTGCAGATTGGCCAGGCTTTCGGGTAGCGCGCGGAGCTGGTTGCCCGCCAGCATCAGCTTTTGTAGGTGTGCACAGTCACCTAACTCAGCCGGTAGCTGCTGGAGTTGATTGTCGGTCAGGATCAGCCAGCGCAGTGCGGGCGGCAGTGCCGCAGCGGGCAGATGCTGAATGCGGTTGCTCTTGAAACCGATCATTTCGAGTTGCGTGCAGTTGCCCAATACCTCGGGTACCGAGGTGAACAGGTTGTTTGAGCAAAACACAATACGCAGCTTGTGCAGGCGCGCTAAGTCAGCCGGGAGTGCGCTTAGGCGATTGCCCGAGAGGTTAAGCACTTCAAGGCTGTCGGCCAGAGAGAAAATTTCCTCTGGGAAGTCAGTCAGGTCGCAGCACAGGTCTAGCCGGGTAATGCCGGCCAGCTCACCGCTGCGAAGTTGTTTAAGGCTGTGCATAAAGGCGCTAGAACTCGTGCACTGGGAACACTCCCCAGTGCTATTGGGCTGGCTAAAGGTGTCCGCACGGCGGATGCGGGCTGAGCGGGCTGTTGCCCGCTGCCGTGGGCTTAGTTGTCGTAACCCAGATTAGGCGCCAACCAGCGTTCGCTGACGTTGAGGTCCTGCTTTTTGCGTGCGGTGTAGCTTTCCACCTGGTCTTTGTCGATCTTGCCGACGGCGAAGTACTGCGCCTGTGGGTGGGCGAAGTACCAGCCGGACACCGCTGCCGCCGGGAACATGGCGTAGTGTTCGGTGAGGAACACGCCGCTGGCGCCGGCCTTGTTGAATTCGGCTGCGGGGTCGAGCAGGGTGAACAGGGTCTTTTTCTCGGTGTGGTCCGGGCAGGCCGGGTAGCCGGGAGCAGGGCGGATGCCTTTGTAGGCTTCCTTGATCAGCTCGTCGTTGCTCAATGCTTCTTCTGGGTCGTAGCCCCAGTAGTTGGTGCGCACTTCTTTGTGCAGCCATTCGGCGCAGGCTTCGGCCAGGCGGTCGGCCAGGGCCTTGACCATGATTGAGTTGTAGTCGTCGCCAGCGTCCTGGTAGGCCTTGGCCACTTCCTCAGCGCCGATGCCGGCGGTGGTGATAAAGCCGCCAACGTAATCGGTAATGCCGCTGTCTTTCGGCGCAACAAAGTCGGCCAGGGAGAAGTTCGGCTTGCCGTCCGGCTTGATCGTTTGCTGGCGCAGGTGGTGCAGGGTGGCTTGGGGCTGACCGTCGTCGCCATAGACTTCAAGGTCGTCGTCATTCACCTGGTTGGCTGGCCAGAAGCCGAATACGGCGCGGGCACTGATCAGTTTCTCGTCGATCAGCTTCTTCAGCATTTCCTGGGCGTCGGCATACAGCGCAGTGGCGGCTTCGCCGACTACTTCATCGGTGAGGATGCGCGGGAACTTGCCGGCCAGGTCCCAGGAGATAAAGAACGGGGTCCAGTCGATATATTCGGCCAGCACCTTGAGGTCGATATTCTCCAGCACCTTCACGCCGGTAAAGCTCGGCACGGTGGGCTGATACGTCGCCCAGTCGAACTTGGGTTTGTTTTCCACCGATTTGGCGTAGCTCAGGCGTTCGGTGCGGGTGCTGCGGTTGGCGGTGCGCTCGCGCACTTCGATGTAGTCGAGGCGGGTGCGCTCGACAAAGTCGGCCTTGAGTTCTTTGGACAGCAACTGGGTG
>DASRUM010000264.1:0-8140 GCA_035655415.1 Pseudomonas sp. | reverse complement strand
ACGCTTGTTTGGATTGCACTTTCCAAAAGCTTTAGGCAGCATCGGGGTCGTTCGCAGGCAGCGCTGCCGTGTTGCCGAAGCCATCCACATGACTTTAAGTAGAGGCTCACCATGCGCATCGTCCAAGCGACCCTGGAGCATTTGGATCAACTCACGCCACTGTTCGTCAATTACCGTGAACACTTTGGCCAGCTGCCCTACCCCGACTCCTCGCGCGCCTTTCTGGAAAAGCGCATCAGCCGCAAGGAATCGGTGATCTACCTGGCCATGGCCGACGATGAAGAGAAAATTCTCGGCTTCTGCCAGCTCTATTCGAGCTTCTCCTCGCTGTCGCTCAAGCGCGTGTGGATTCTCAACGATATCTACGTCTGCCAGGACGCACGCCGCCAACTGGTGGCCGACCGCCTGATCCAGACCGCCAAGCAGATGGCCAAAGACACCAACGCCGTGCGCCTGCGCGTCGCCTCCAGCATCAACAACGAGGTCGCCCACAAACTCTACGAGTCCATCGGTTTCAAGGAAGACACCGAGTTCAAGAACTTTGTCCTGCCGATCACCGAAGACTTCACTGCGCCGTAGGTCTTTATTTAGATAAGTAGGTTGGCGTTGAGCGCAGCGAAGCCCAACAGACATTGGTATGTCTCGTTGGGCTTCGCTGCGCTACTCCCAACCGCAACACCGTCCTCAGCCTTCCAAGCTCAGCCACAGCCCCACACCCAGCTGCAGTACCAATAAGGCCAGAGCCGCCAGGTGCCAGCTCTGCCGATAGTGGCGCGAGCGCAGCGTAGGCGCTGGCTGATGCAGCAAGGGTTGCTGCAAAGCATGCTGAAACTCCGACAACGCCTCAAAGCGCGCCTCAGGCCTGGGCGCCAAGGCCCGCGCCAGCACACCATCCCAGCCTACCGGCACCTGCACACTGAACTGCGCCAACGGCACATAACGGCTATTGCCACCGGCATCCAACTGCGCCACCTCAGGCCAGCGCCCACAAAACAACCAGTAGGCCAGCGCCGCCAGGGCAAACTGGTCGGCGCGGCCATCCACAGCCTGCCCGGCACGTGCCTCTGGTGCCAGCGGCATCGCCTGTTCAGGCAGTTTTTGCGGCGGCACGCCGGGTAGCAACGCGGCATATTCAGGCAGCAACAGCAGGCGGCCGCCGTCATCCAGCAGAATATTGCGCGGGGCCAGCCACAACCCCTGCATGCCGCGCCGTTGCAGGCCACGTACGGCGGCAATCAATTGTTCAAGCACGGCCAGCACCGTCAGAGCGTCCACCGGGCCATGGGCAGCCACCCAATCGATCAGGCTGCGCATGCCCTTGCCCGCTGGCTCGAATAGCCAAAAGGCATGCTCACGCGGTTGATGCGAAGACATCACCTGCGCCAGGCTCGCCACCGGGCTGCGCCGCAGCGCCCACTCGCGCTGCCAGAAGGCTTCATCCGCATCCTGTTCGGCCAGCCACAGCATGGCCTCACGCCCCCGCCGATCAGTGGCGCGGAACACCCGCCCAGGCGGGCCATAGGGGCAGGTCGAGAGCAGCTCCCAACCATCGAGCTGCAGACCCGGTCGCGCATTAACCACCGCCCGCCAGGGCTCACGAGGGGCCAGCGTCGGCGCGCTGTCGGCTTCACCCGGCAGCAATAACACCGCTGCGCCAGGGGCCTGCAGCAATGGCGCAAGCAGCTCTGCCAATGGATCACTGCCCAGCGCATCGCCTGCGCCACGGAAACCCTGCAAATCCGCTACATCCAGCAGCGGCTGCGGCGCCAGCAGCAATAGCTCGCCGGGACTTAGAGTCAGGCATTGCTGCACCAGCGCCAGCTCGGCCTGTGCGCCCAGCTGCAGACCATCACGACCAATCAGGCTGGTTGCCGTATCGCCTTGATAACGCCGCAAACCAATGGCGCCGGCCTGGAGAAACTGCGCCTCGCCGTTCTGCAGCAGCAACAAGCCGGCATTCAGTTGAACGACGTTGCGCCCGGCCTGGCGCTGACGAAACAGCTGCTGATTGAACCCCGCCAGCACCTGCCGCGCTGCCTGGGCTTCGCTCCAGCCGCTTGGGGTGCAGCAGCAGTCGGCCAGCAGGCCATCCAGATAACCGTCGAGGGTGCGCACTACATCAGTGCATTCGCGCGCCCAGAGCAGCGCCACCAGCAGCACCGGCGGTCGCCCTTCCCGCCCCGGCAGCCAGGTCGCGCGGGCCCGTGCAGCCTGGCTGGGCAGGTCGAGACCATGACCGCAAAGCAATTGCACGGTGGGATGATGTAGACGCTCGATCGACATTGGCAGCCCTCCCAGGTCGCGGATAAGCATGCTGTTGCAGCCTTTGTGCCGACTTGCCCAGCACTGACACCCGGCTTATGGTGGGCGCTTTCCACCGTGCGAGCAGAATCCATGTGGTCGCTCCGCGCCTGGCGTCGCCAGCGCATCCTTGCCCGTCATCCCGTCAGTAGCGAGCAATGGCAGGCAGTATTGCAGCAGCTGCCGATGCTCGATGGCCTGAGTGACGCCGAACAGCAGCGCCTGCGCGAACGCGCCGTGCTGTTTCTGCACCACAAACACCTCAGCGCCCTGCCCGGCGTAAAACTGGATGGCCACGCACGCCTGCTGCTGGCGGTGCAGGCCGAACTGCCGCTGCTGCACCTGGCCGACCTCAACTGGTATCAGGGCTTCCATGAAATCGTCCTCTACCCGGATGACTTCGTCAGCCCGCAACGCCACCGCGACGCCAACGGCGTGGTGCACGAATGGGACGCCGAACACAGCGGCGAAGCCTGGCTGCAAGGTCCGGTGATTCTCGCCTGGCCGGGTGTGCAGGCCAGCGGCCAATGGGATGGCTACAACCTGGTGATCCATGAGCTGGCACACAAGCTGGATATGCTTAACGGCGACGCCAACGGCCTGCCGCCGCTGCACAGCAATATGGCCGTGCAGGATTGGGCCCAGGCCATGCAGAGCGCTTTTGATCAGATGAATGCAGAGCTGGATGCCAACCCCGAGGCCGAAACCGCCATCGACCCTTACGCCGCCGAAGACCCGGCGGAGTTCTTTGCCGTCACCAGCGAGTATTTCTTCAGCGCCCCGGACCTGCTCGCCGAAGCCTTCCCGGCGGTATACGCGCAGCTGGCACTGTTCTATCGGCAGGACCCGCTGGTGCGTCTGCAGCAGTTGCAGGCGAGCAATCCGGACTATCAGGTCAGAACCGAAGACAGTGAGTTCGCGACCAATGGCTAGGCATCCCGGCGTAGCAACGCCGGGGGAATATGCCTATAATCGCGCCACTTTTTTGGCCCACCCCTCGGGAGTCGCCCCATGAGCTACAGCAAGATCCCAGCCGGTAAAGACCTGCCGAACGACATCTACGTTGCCATCGAGATCCCGGCCAACCACGCGCCGATCAAATACGAAATCGACCACGACAGCGATTGCCTGATGGTCGACCGTTTCATGGCCACCCCGATGTTCTACCCGGCCAACTACGGTTTTATCCCGCACACCCTGGCTGACGACGGCGACCCCCTCGACGTGCTGGTCGTGACCCCGTACCCAGTGGCGCCAGGCTCGGTTATCCGTGCCCGTCCAGTTGGCGTACTGCTGATGAGCGACGAAGCCGGCGGCGATGCCAAGCTGGTTGCCGTACCGCACGACAAACTGAGCGTGCTGTACCAAGACGTTAAGGAATACACCGACCTGCCCCCGCTGCTGATCGAGCAGATCAAGCACTTCTTCGAGAACTACAAAGATCTCGAGAAAGGCAAATGGGTCAAGGTTGAAGGTTGGGCTGGCGCCGATGAGGCCCGCAACCTGATTAATAAGGCAGTCGCGGCTTACCAAAAATAAGTCGAGACCACCCCCTAAAAACCGGCCACAAGCCGGTTTTTTTATGTCTGCCATCCATGCAGCCACCCTTCGAGCCGTCGATACGCGACGTTAAAAATGGCCCCGGCCATTTTTTATGCCCGCGATTTGGCCAACCCATGCGCCAACGACCTTGGTCGACTTGGCCCCACCGCACGCGCTGGTTAAGCTGCTGACCTTTTGCGCGAGCCTTTACCATGCCTGTGTCTGAGATTCTGCTGCTGGTGCTTGCCGGTTTTGCCGCTGGTGGGATGAATGCCCTGGCCGGTGGCGGCACGTTTTTCTCCTTTCCGGCGTTGCTCGCTGCGGGTCTGCCGCCGGTGACGGCCAATGCCACCAATGCCGTGGCGCTATGGCCGGCTAGCCTGGCCGGGGCCTGGGCGGCGCGGGATTCGCTGCGGCCGTTGGGGCGCTATTTAGTGCCATTGTTGGCCGCCGGGCTGGCCGGTGGTTTGCTGGGTGGGCTGTTGCTGCTGATCGGTGGCGATGCGGTGTTTGCCAAGCTGATTCCCTGGCTGTTGCTGGCCGCCACCGCGCTGTTTGCCGCCAGTCCCTGGCTCAGCCGCTGGCTGGCCGCCCGCCGCGCCGAGGCAGCACAACCGCCGCACGGTCCACTGTCACTGGCCGCGCATGTCGGCGTATCGATCTATGGCGGCTACTTCGGCGCCGGCATGGGCATTCTGCAACTGGCGGCGTTTTCCATTGAAGGCCACCCGCTGGCCCGCGCCAATGCCCTGAAGAACCTGATTTCCGCGGTGATCTACAGCGTCGCCACCGCGACTTTTATCATCGCCGGCCGAGTCAGTTGGTATGAGCTGGTGATTCTGCTGGTGGGCGCCACCGTAGGCGGCTATGTCGGCGGCGCGCTAGGCCAGCGTTTGCCCGCCAAATTCCTGCGTCTGCTGGTGATCAGTGTGGGCAGCGGCATGACGCTCTATTACTTCTGGGCGACCTATTTCGCCCAGTAGTCATCACTGCTTGCCGCGCTTGCGAAACTCCACCGGCGTCTCGCCAACCCAGCGCTTGAAGGCGCGGTAGAAGGTGCTCGGCTCAGAGAAGCCGGTGCGCTCGACTATCACCTCAATGCGCTCTTCGGTGTTGAGCAGCAGGTCCTTGGCCAGGCGGCAGCGGTAGTCGGTGACCAGATCGTTGAAGCGCACCCCGGCCATGGCCAGACGCTCGCGCAAACGCCGCGCCGGCATGTTCAGGCGCGCGGCGACCTGCTCCAGGGTGGCGCCGCTGTCGACCAGCAGCTCGCCGATCAAGTCGCGCACATTGCGCACCAGATCCAGACGTTCGACTTCAGCCAGTTGCCGCCGCGCCAGGGACTCATGCATGCGCAGCAGTTCCGGCGCGGCATGCCGTGAAGTTTTATCCAGCACCGAGGCATTGAAGATCAGCGCATAGCGTTCGCCGCCCAGTTGCGCCGGGCAACCGTAGACCTGCTGATAACGCTCGGCCGGCGCGCCCTCGGTGTGCATAAATTGCACTTCGTAGGGGATGAAATCGCCTTCGGTTAACGCATCGAACAGGCGGATCACCCCGCCGGCGAGCATTTCCGGGAAGTGCCGTGGCGTCCCAGGAATCAGCCCAAGCACCATTACCGCGCGATCGCCATGTACCTCCAGCTTGGCATTCAGGGTATCGGAGAGCAGGCGCACATAGCGCAGAGCATGGCGCAGGCCTTCGCCGAAGGTTTCACTGGAAAGGAACAGGTATTCCAGCAGCAGGCCGTGGAATGCCGGCAGGTGCTGGGCCAAGTAGAGGCCAACATCCTCTTCGCCGCACTCATCGATGGCGGCTTTCCAGAACAAGGCCTGGGCTGCATGGGGGAAACGCCCGGTAGGCAAACCACCAGGCGGCAGGCCGACACGCGCCAGCACGCGGTCAGGGTCGGCACCGCTGGCACGCAAGGCGTCGATCACCGGGCGCATCAGCGCCACATCGTCAGTCAGGTCACGCATGATGGGGAGTTCTTATTGTGTGCGAGGCATGGTCATCTTAGGCAGCTTTAGGCCCTGCGCTCAAGGCGTGAATCGTGCGCGGTTGAGCGATTGACTGGCCCGCCGTGCTTGCGGGCATGGCGGCCAATGCAGATAAGAGCGGGCCGACTAAGCTGCTGCCACCGATCTGAGGAGTTTACCCATGGCCATCGACTGGCTCGAACTGCCCACACCACCCGCTCTACCCGCGTTATTTCTACGTGCCGCACTGCGCCGCAGCGTGACTGGCCGCAGCCTACCCGAGCTAGGCGTGCGCTGCCAGGTCTCGGTTGATCCCAAGCATCTGGCGCGCTATCGGCAGATCTGCGGCTTTGCCGATAATAACCTGCTGCCCGCGCCCTACCCGCACATCCTGGCGTTTGCCCTGCAGATGCAGCTGCTCACCGACAAACGCTTCCCTTTCCCGCTGCTCGGCCTGGTGCATCTGGAAAACCATATCCGTGTGCTGCGCCCACTTGGCGGCCTCGGACCGTTTACCGTCAGCGTGCAGGTGCAAGACCTGCAAGCCCACGACAAAGGCGCAACCTTCAGTCTGATCACTCAACTGCACGACCAGCTCGGCCTGCTCTGGGAAGGCGACAGCCGCATCCTCTGCCGCGCTCTGCGCATGGACGGCAAACCTGCCGAACGCGAAGCCGAAACCGTGCTTGAACAGACCACCCTGGCCCACTGGCGAGCGCCCGCGGATATCGGCCGGCGTTATGCGCGCATCGCTGGCGACTACAACCCGATCCATATGTTTGCCGTCACGGCCAAGCTGTTCGGCTTCCCCCGCGCCATCGCCCACGGTCTGTGGAACAAGGGCCGTGCCCTCGCCGAACTGAGCGCGCGCCTGCCTGCTGCCGGCTATGAAGTGAGCGTGCGCTTCCAGAAACCGGTACTGCTGCCGGCCGAGGTACGCCTGCTGGCCAGCGAACCGGCTAGCAGCGGCCAGTTCAGCCTGCTTGGCGGGGATGAGCTGGTGCATATGAGCGGCAGCTGGCGACCGCTCGACTGAAATAAAGCGGACGGCTGCCGGTAACTATCCGGCAGCCGCTTGCACCGTGCAGGCGAACCCCCGAAGCTATGCGCTCTTTGCTGGAGCGCCCGATGAACCTCGCCGAACTGACCACCCGCATGCACGCCATTCGTGATCGCAACGACTGGCGGCCATTTCACAGCCCGAAGAACCTGGCCATGGCCGCCAGCGTGGAAATGGCCGAGCTGGTGGAAATCTTCCAGTGGCTGACCGAGGCGCAGTCACGCGCGCTATCCGCCGAACAACTCACCCATGCCGGCCAGGAAATCGGCGATATCGTCCTCTATCTGGTGCTGCTGTGCGGCGAGCTGGGCCTGGATATGGAACAGGTGGTGCACGCCAAGCTGGCTGATAACGAGCGGCGCTTTCTCGGAGACGTGCCATGACCGACCGGCACTTTGACGAGTTGGCCACGCGCTTCGCCGAGAAGATCTATGGCGGCGCCAAGGGCGCGATTCGCCTGGCCGTACTCCAGGCCGATCTGGCCGAAACCCTGCCCGACAGGCCGCTGCGGGTGCTAGATATTGGCGCGGGGCTTGGCCATATGTCGCTGTGGCTGGCCGAGCGCGGCCATCAGGTGACGCTGACGGAACCCGCTGAACCGATGCTGAATGGCGCCCGCGAGCGCTTTGCTGCCGCCGGACAACAAGCCACTTTTATCCAGGCGCCCTGGCAGGATCTGCTCGGTCAGCTCGAGCAACCCTATGACCTGGTGATCTGCCATGCAGTGCTGGAATGGCTGGCCGAACCGCACAGCATCCTGCCGGTGCTGCACCAGCTGTGTATGCCTGGCGGCTGGCTGTCGCTGGCGTTCTACAACAAGGACGCACTGATCTACCGCAACCTGCTCAAGGGTCACTTCCGCAAACTGCGCAAGGCCGAGTTCGCCGGTGAGAAACAGAGCCTGACCCCGCAGATGCCGCTTGATCCGCGCGAGCTGGCGGCGCAACTTGAGGCTAATTGGCAGGTCGAAAGCCAGAGTGGCGTGCGGGTGTTCCACGACTATATGCCGCAACCCTTCCAAGCCAAGGCCGAGCTGCTCGACCTGTTGGAAATGGAGCTGGCCTACCGCCGCCATCCCAGCTTTGCCGGGCTGGGACGTTATTTACACTGGATCTGCCGGCCCCGCTGACAGCCATCGCACTGGAGGCATGCAACGCGATGAAACGACTTGGCGCCTTACTGCTACTGGCCACCCTCACGGCCTGTCAGAGCCAGAATCCTTATGTCGCCGACAGCAAACCGCTGCCGCCGGCACCTG
>DASRUM010000263.1:0-6606 GCA_035655415.1 Pseudomonas sp. | reverse complement strand
AGTACTGTTGCAGGGCGAGGATCAAGTCTTGGAAGGTGCGCACGGCAGGCGTAGTCTGGCTCACAAATTTCACCCGTACTTTGGCGGCTTCAGAAAGTCCGCGAGTATACCGAAGCTCAGGAAAACCCGCATGCCACGCTGCTCTTGGTGCTCTGACGACCCGTTGTACCAGGCTTATCACGATGAAGAATGGGGCGTGCCGCAACGCGACCCCCAGGTGCTGTTCGAGTTGCTGCTGCTCGAAGCCTTCCAGGCCGGCCTGTCATGGATCACCGTGCTGAAGAAGCGCGAGCGTTACCGCGAGGTGCTGTTCGGCTTCGATGTGCATCGGTTGGCGGCGCTCACCGACGAGTACATCGAAGAAACCCTGATGCAGGACCCCGGCATCATCCGCAATCGCCTCAAGCTTAAGGCCGTGCGCAAGAACGCGCAGGCCTGGCTCGAGCTGGAAGACCCGGTGACGCTGCTCTGGTCGTTTGTTGGCGGCGCGCCGAAGATCAATCACTTCAGCGAGCGCGGCCAGGTGCCGGCGGTTACCCCTGAGGCCGAGGCGATGAGCAAGGCGCTGAAAAAGGCCGGCTTTACCTTTGTCGGCCCGACCATCTGCTACGCCTATATGCAGGCCACCGGCATGGTCATGGATCACACCGTTGATTGTGACCGCTACGCGCAACTGACCACTCGCTAGCCCGGGTGGTTACAATAAGCGCCTTTTGATCGGCTGGAGTTGCCTGTGGAAAAGCTCAAAGGTGCCCTGGTGGTGGGCTTTCTGCGTTTGTTTGCCTTGCTGCCGTGGCGCGCCGTACAGGCTGTGGGCGCAGCCATTGGCTGGTTGATGTGGAAGCTGCCGAACAGTTCCCGCGAGGTGGTGCGTATCAACCTGGCCAAATGCTTTCCTGAGCTGGACGCGGCCGAGCGCGAGCGTTTGGTCGGGCGCAGCCTTCAGGATATCGGCAAGACCTTGACCGAAAGCGCCTGCGCCTGGATCTGGCCGGCACAGAAGTCCATCGGCCTGGTGCGTGAAGTCGAAGGCCTGGACGTGCTCAAGGAAGCCTTGGCCAGCGGTAAGGGCGTGGTCGGTATCACCAGCCACCTGGGTAATTGGGAAGTGCTCAACCACTTCTATTGCGCGCAGTGCAAACCGATCATCTTTTACCGCCCACCGAAGCTCAAGGCGGTGGACGATCTGCTACGCCAACAGCGCGCGCAGATGGGCAATCGCGTCGCACCGTCGACCAAGGAAGGCATCCTCAGCGTGATCAAGGAAGTGCGCAAAGGCGGTACGGTGGGTATTCCCGCCGACCCAGAGCCGAGCCTGTCTTCGGGGGTATTCGTGTCCTTTCTGGGTACCGAGGCGCTGACCAGCAAGTTCGTTGCCGGCATGTTGAGTGGCGGCAAGGCTTGCGGCGTATTTCTGCATGCCCTGCGTCTGCCGGACGGCTCCGGGTTCAAGGTCATCTTTGAGGCCGCGCCGGAGGACATGTACAGCACCGATACGGCAACTGCCGTTGCGGCGATGAGCAGGGTTATCGAGCGTTATGTGCGTACGTACCCGAGCCAGTACATGTGGAGCATGAAGCGCTTCAAGAAGCGTCCTGCAGGTGAGGCCAAGTGGTATTAATGTGTCCGAGTTGCAGGCTGAGCCTGCTCTCGACTAGGCTGGGGAAACTCACTCTGACGGACGGCGCATGAGCAATAGTCGAAAGAATGTCCGCACACCCCTCAAGGTACGCCTGCGCATCGACCACCCAGTGCACGGCGAGCTGCTGGTCACCACCCGGGATATTTCTGAATGTGGCGTCTATGTGCTGATGGACCAGGCGCAAAATATGCTCGCCATGGGCGAACAGGTGCAGGGTCAGGTGCAGGGTTTGCCGATGGAAGCACCGATTCTCACGCTCGAAGTGGTACGCGTTGAAGCGCTGGGCGTTGGCCTGCGCTTTGTGCAAACCGAGGACTAGTCTAAGCGCTCTTACTTGGCCTACTGAGCGAGCTTGTTCAGACGCTTAAGAAACACACTGATTTCCTTACCCGCCTGCTTGTCACCCTTCTCTTCTGCTACTCGCAAGCCTTGCATCCAGGCAGCTCGCGCCTCGTCGCTAAGTCCCTGTTTGTTCAACGACTGGCCGAGTAGCTTCCAGGCGGCTGAATACTGCGGATCGAACTCGACACAGCGCTGCAAATGCTCCGCCGCCTGGGCGAACTCAGCCGCATCCAGATAGCCCTTGCCCAGGCCGAAGCGCAGCAGGGCGTTGTCCATTCCCTTGGCCAGCATCTTCTCCAGGGCTTCAGTACTCATGGGCGATTCCTAGAAAAATGTCAGGCCGACCTGGAACAAGCGCTCGGCATCGCGGATATATTTTTTATCGACCAGGAACAGGATCACATGGTCGCCCGTCTCGATCACCGTGTTGTCATGGGCGATCAACACCTCTTCGTTGCGGATGATCGCACCGATGGTGGTGCCCGGCGGCAGGGCGATTTCGGCGATGGCGCGGCCGACTACCTTGCTCGATTTGGCATCACCATGGGCAATCACCTCAATGGCCTCGGCCGCGCCACGGCGCAGGCTGTGCACGCTTTCGATATCGCCACGGCGTACGTGGGTCAGCAGGGTGCCGATGGTGGCCAGCTGCGGGCTGATGGCGATGTCGATTTCGCCGCCCTGCACCAGGTCTACATAGGCCGGGTTGTTGATGATGGTCATCACCTTGCGCGCGCCGAGGCGTTTGGCCAGCAAGGACGACATGATATTGGCCTCGTCGTCGTTGGTCAGGGCCAGGAAGATATCGGCGTCGCTGATGTTCTCTTCCACCAGCAGGTCGCGGTCCGAGGCGCTGCCCTGCAGCACGATGGTGCTATCCAGGGTTTCCGAGAGATAGCGGCAGCGCGCCGGGTTCATCTCGATGATCTTCACCTGGTAGCGGCTCTCGATGGCCTCGGCCAGGCGCTCGCCGATATGCCCGCCGCCGGCGATCACCACCTTCTTGTAGCTGTCTTCCATGCGGCGCATTTCGCTCATCACCGCACGTATATGCGCCTTGGCGGCGATAAAGAACACCTCGTCATCGGCTTCGATCACTGTATCGCCCTGGGGCATGATCGCCCGGTTGCGGCGGAAGATCGCCGCAACCCGGGTGTCGACATTGGGCATGTGTTCGCGCAACTGGCGCAGTTGCTGACCGACCAGCGGGCCGCCGTAGTAAGCCTTGACCGCCACCAGCTGGGCCTTGCCTTCGGCGAAGTCGATTACCTGCAGGGCACCGGGGTATTCGATCAGGCGTTTGATGTAGTTGGTCACCACCTGCTCGGGGCTGATCAGTACATCGACTGGAATCGACTCGTTGCAGAACAGGCCGCTGCGGGTCAGGTAGGCTGCTTCACGCACTCGGGCAATCTTGGTCGGGGTGTGGAACAGGCTGTAGGCCACCTGGCAGGCGATCATGTTGACCTCATCGCTGTTGGTCACCGCCACCAGCATGTCGGCATCGTCCGCGCCGGCCTGACGCAGCACTGTGGGGAAGGAGCCGCGGCCCTGTACGGTGCGGATATCCAGACGATCGCCAAGGTCACGCAGGCGATCACCGTCGGTGTCGACCACGGTGATGTCGTTCGCTTCGCTGGCCAGGTGCTCCGCCAGGGTGCCGCCAACCTGGCCTGCACCGAGAATGATGATCTTCATGCAGTCTGTTCCTCAGCCGCGCGGGGCGGCAGCGATTTTCATCAGCTTGGCATAGTAGAAGCCGTCGTGGCCGTCTACTTGCGGGAATAGCTGGCGCCCATGGGCAGGCTTGATACCGAATGCCCCGGCGATATCCAGCTCGCGGGCACCCGGCGTGCGCGCCAGGAAGGCAGCAATATTCTCGCTGTTCTCCGGCGGCATCACCGAACAGGTCGCATACAGCAGGATGCCGCCGACCTCCAGGGTCTGCCACAGGCTGTCCAGCAGTTCGCCCTGCAGCTGGGCCAGGGCGGGAATATCATCGGCCTGGCGGGTCAGTTTGATATCCGGGTGCCGGCGGATCACCCCGGTGGCCGAGCAGGGGGCGTCGAGCAGGATGCGCTGGAACGGCTTGCCGTCCCACCAGGCGGCCAAATCACGGCCATCGGCAGCGATCAGCTCGGCGTGTAGGCCCAGGCGTTTGAGGTTCTCGCGCACCCGCACCAGACGTTTTTCTTCCAGATCCACCGCCACAACGCCGGCCAGCTCGGGCTCGGCTTCCAGCAAGTGGCAGGTTTTGCCGCCGGGCGCGGCGCAGGCGTCCAGCACCCGTTGGCCGGGGGCGAGATCCAGCAGTTCGGCGGCCAGTTGCGCCGCTTCGTCCTGCACGCTGACGCGGCCTTCAGCAAAACCCGGCAGGGTGGTCACATCACAGGCTTGCAGCAAGCGGATGCCGTCGCGGCTAAAGCTGCAGGGTTCTGCTTCAAAACCGACGCGGCGCAGTTCGGCCAGGTAGTCATCACGGCTGCCGAGGCGGCGGTTGACCCGCAGAATCAGCGGTGGGTGGGCGTTGTTGGCCGCGCAGATGGCTTCCCACTGTTCCGGCCATTGGGCTTTCAGGGCTTTCTGCAGCCAGCGCGGGTGAGCGGTATGTAGCACCGGATCGCGCTCCAGGCTGGCAATAATGCTCTCGCCGTCGCGCTGGGCATTGCGCAGCACGGCATTGAGTAGCCCCTTGAGTGAGGGCTTTTTCAGCTTGTCGATGCAGGCCACGGTTTCGCCGATGGCGGCATGGGCCGGGATGCGCGTATAGAACAGCTGATACAGGCCGATCAACAGCAGCGCCTCGACATCGCGGTCGGCAGCCTTGAAGGGCTTTTGCAGCAGCTTCTCCGCAATTAAGGCCAGGCGCGGCTGCCAGCGGGCGGTGCCAAATGCCAGATCCTGGGTGAGGCCGCGGTCGCGGGCCTCGACCTTATCCAGCAACGGCGGCAGGCTGCTACCCAGTGAGGCTTTGCCATTGAGCACCACGGCCAGGGCGCGGGCGGCGGCGAGACGTGGGTTCATTGACCGAGCACCAGGCCTGGAGCGAATTGCTCGCGGCGGCTGTTGTACAGGTCACTGAAATTCAATGCCTTGCCGCCGGGTAGCTGTAGGCGCGTTAGACGCAGCGCACCTGCGCCGCAGGCCACGGTCAGCCCAGATTTATCGGCGGCGAGAATAGTGCCGGGAGCGTCGGCGCCCTCGCCCAGCTCGGCCGCATGCACTTTGAGTGCTTCGCTATTGAGCGTGCTATGACAGATCGGCCACGGGTGAAAGGCGCGTACCAGTCGCTCCAGCTCAATGGCCGGGCGGTTCCAGTCGAGACGCGCTTCATCCTTGTTCAGCTTGTGCGCGTAGGTGGCCAGGCTGTCGTCCTGCACTTCGCCAACCAGATTGCCGGCGGCCAGGCCGCTGATGGCGGCGATCACGGCCTGTGGGCCGAGTGTGGCCAGGCGATCGTGCAGGCTACCGCCGGTGTCTTCAGCAGAAATTGGCGTGCTGACCTTGAGCAACATCGGCCCGGTATCCAGGCCGGCTTCCATCTGCATCACGGTGACGCCGGATTCGGCATCACCAGCCTCAACCGCGCGCTGGATCGGTGCGGCGCCACGCCAGCGTGGGAGCAGCGAGGCGTGACTGTTGATGCAGCCCAGGCGCGGGGTATCGAGCACTACCTGCGGCAGAATCAGGCCGTAAGCCACCACCACCATCAGGTCGGGCTTGAGCGTCGCCAGTTCGGCTTGGGCCGCGGGGTCGCGCAGGGTCTGCGGCTGATACACCGGGATTTCGTGTTGCAGCGCAAGCTGCTTGACCGGGCTGGGTGTGAGTTTCTGGCCACGGCCGGCCGGGCGATCAGGCTGGCTGTAGACGGCAATAATCTGGTGTGGCGTGTCGAGCAAGGCCTTGAGGTGTTCGGCGGCGAATTCCGGGGTGCCGGCAAAGACAATACGCAGTGCTTCAGTCATGGGGGCTCGCTAAAGAAAAAGGCTTGCCGCAGCAAGCCTTTGAAAGGTGTGGCTCAAGCCTGCTGGCGATGTTGCTTTTCCAGCTTCTTCTTGATCCGGTCGCGTTTGAGATTAGACAGGTAATCGACAAACAGCTTGCCGTTAAGGTGGTCGCATTCGTGCTGGATGCAAACGGCAAGCAGGCCCTCAGCGATCAACTCATAGGGCTGGCCATCGCGGTCCAGCGCCTTGATCTTGACCTTCTGCGGGCGGTCGACGTTTTCGTAGAAACCCGGCACTGACAAGCAGCCTTCCTGGTACTGATCCATTTCTTCGGTCAGCGGTTCGAACTCGGGATTGATAAACACCCGGGGCTCGGACTTGTCTTCGGACAAGTCCATTACCACCAGACGTTTGTGCACGTTGACCTGCGTCGCCGCCAGACCGATGCCTGGTGCGTCGTACATGGTTTCAAACATGTCATCGATCAGTTGACGCAAGGCGTCATCGACTACGTCCACCGGTTTGGCGATGGTACGCAGGCGCGGATCGGGAAATTCGAGGATATTCAGGATCGCCATATGCGTTTGTGATGCACTTGTGGAATAAAGTCAAAATCCGCTGCTAAGATGATGAGCAGCATTGAAAAACGGCTTCACGCCGCAGCACGACTGGGTT
>DASRUM010000262.1:0-5976 GCA_035655415.1 Pseudomonas sp. | reverse complement strand
GAGTACGATGAACAGCAGCATGCCCCGCACGACCCGCAGCCGGGGCCTGAGCAACAGCTCAGCCTGAGCCGCGATCAGCAGCGATTAGAGGCCGCGCTGGCGGATTTACCGGCAGAGCAGCGCGAAGTGTTTCTGCTGCGCGCACACGGTGATCTGGAACTGGCCGAGATTGCCGAGCTGACCCAGATACCCGCCGAGACGGTGAAAAGTCGTTTGCGCTATGCCCTGCAAAAGTTACGTCGGCTGCTGGCTGACCCGGCCGCCGAGGAGTTGTCCGTATGAACCATGATCAACATAGGCTCGATGAGCAGGAGCGGCAGATGCTCGCGCATTTCCGCCAGCACAGCGGCGGTGAGCCCAGTGCGCAGCTGGATGCGCAGATTCTCGCGGCGGCCAGCGCAGCAGCGCGTAGCGCGCCCGCTGCTGAAGCCAAACCTGGTTTGAGCGAGCGCCTGCACAGCTGGCTGTTTGGCGCTGGCGGTCGGCAACGCTGGTCGGTGGCGTTGGCCGGGGTTGCCTGCCTTGGGATCGGGGTGAGCCTGACCTGGCGCACTTTCGAGCAGGCTCCGGATGCCTTTGATGCCGTGCCGAGCGCCGCACCCATGGCGCCGGCTGCGGCGAGGATGGCCCCGCAATCTGAACCGTTGGCAGAATCCGCTGCGGTTGCCGAAGAGGCGCAGCGTTCGCGTGCGGAGATCCAGGGCTACAGCGCCGATGCCGCCAAGGCCGAGAAGAAGCTTTCGGCCGGCGCGTCCAGTCAGTTGCTACGTGAAGAGTCCGCGGCTGATGCATTGCATGACGCTGCGCCTGACGTATCAGCCTCCGAAAAAGCGGCAGAAGCCGCAAGCAGCCAGGCTGAACAGCAGCTGCACAGCGAGTTGCAACGCTTGCTCAAACTGCGCCGTGATGGCTGGACGGATGAAGCCGATGCTTTGCTGTTGCAACTGATGCGCGAGCATCCGGAGCTGGATATCGACGCGCAGTTGCAGCAACTGCAATCGCCTGAATAAGGCTGCTAAGGCAAGTCGCTGGCGGCCATCGACACCGATGGCCGTCGGCTGATCCTCAGAATAGAAGGTTGCGCTGTTACCTGCCGTACCGATTGCGAGCTTGCCAGCGTGGGGGGGAGGGGCCAGCATAGCGACTTGTGTCACTGCCTTTGTACCTGCTCATGTTGCCTATTCGAAGCCTCGCGCTGCTGCTGACAATGCTGTCACTGGTGGCCTGCGAGCAAAGCACCAACCCTCCTGCAAAGCCCAAGGTTGAAATCGCCAAGGCGCAACCCGCTCAACCCGTGGTTACCAGCAAAGCGACTAAGGCCGAGCCGGCGCCCGTCGTGAACAAGCCTGCGCAGCCCAAGGCTGCCGAAGCCAAACCTGCTGCAGCGACTCAAACCAAGCCAAAACCTGCTGTGGTTGCAAGCAAGTCCGAGCCAGCTGAGCCGAAAGCGCCACTGGATTTGAGTCTGAATACCAATGTGTTTGATCCCCTGCAGCCGGTGGCACCGCTCAGCGACCTGTCGATCCCGATACTTCCGCCTATGTTTGGTGACAAGGATAAGACAGAGGAGCCCTTTCAACTCAATGGCAAGCTGATCACCAACGAGCGCGATGACGACTACTGGCAATCGGTGGAAGGCGCGCAGTTACAGTTCGAGTTCAAGCAGTAGCAGGCAGCGTTGATAGCCTACCTGCCGCTTGCAATCAGAAGCGGTAGACCTGCTCACCGATGGCTGCGAACAGGCTGGGATCCAGCGGGGTAAAGCGCGACTCGCCTGGCAGGCGCACCCACAACGGCTCCTGCACTGCTGAAGGGTTGTAGGCGGCCTGCTTAAGGTCGGTCTTCTTGTATTTGAAGGTGCCGGTAGTTTCCACCTCACCCAACAGGCGGATAAACAGCGGCGCGGCATACACCGGCAATTCGGCGTCCAGATGCGCGGCTAGAGCGGCGCTATCCAGTTGCTGGCCTTCACTCAGACGCAGCGCGGCCATGCCGCAGCGGCCGTTGGTGCCGGGGATTTCCACGCCATACACCACCGCATCCTCGACGCCGGGGAAGGCTCCCAGTACGTTTTCCACCTCGGTGGTGGAGACGTTCTCGCCTTTCCAGCGGAAGGTGTCGCCGAGGCGGTCGACAAACTGCGCGTGCTTGCAGCCGATATCGCGCATCAGGTCGCCGGTGTTGAACCAGGCGTCGCCCTTCTTGAATACGTTGCGCAGAATCGCCGCTTCGCTCTTGGCCGGGTCGGTGTAACCGTCGAACGGCCATTTGGCGCTGATCTCGCTGATCAACAGGCCAGGCTCGCCCTTGTCGGCTTTCTGCAGAAAGCCCTTGGCGGTGCGTATGGCGCAATCGTTCTCCAGGTCGTAGCGGACGATGGCGTAGGTGGCGGGGGAGAAACCTACGGTATTGTCGAAATTGAATACGTTGGTAAAGCCGATATTGCCTTCGCTGGAGGCGTAGAACTCGGTGATCTGCTCAACGCCGAAGCGCGCCTTGAACTCGGCCCAGATTGAGGGGCGCAGGCCGTTGCCGATCATGCAACGCAGGCTGTTGTTTTTCTCTGCGGCGCATTCAGGCTGGTTGAGCAGGTAGCGGCACAGTTCGCCGATATAGCCGAAGCAAGTGGCCTGATAGCGCTGCACATCCGGCCAGAAGGCGCTGGCGGAGAACTTGCGGCGCAGGGCGATGGCCGCGCCACCGGCGATGGCTGCACTCCAGCACACGGTGACCGCGTTGTTGTGGTAGCAGGGCAGGGTCAGGTAGAGCACGTCCTGATTGCCCAGGGTCAGGCCGGAATGGCCGAAGCCGCCGTAGGCTTTGATCCACTTGCCGTGGCTCATGATTGAGGCTTTGGGCAGGCCGGTGGTACCGGAGGTGTAAATAAGGAAACAGGGGTCCTTCATCTTCACTTTGGCGCTGTCCGGCAGGTTATCGCTGGCCTGGCTGCGCGCCAGTTGCATCAGATTGGTCCAACCGTCGGGGGCAACGCCTGCGTCCGCCAGACAATCCTGATCGGCAATCCAGTAGCGCGGTGCGTTGGAGTTGTCCAATTGCTCGGCCACTTCCTCGAACGCTTCGCGCAACTCTTCGCCGATCACCATAAAACCAGGTTTGACCAGATTAAAGCTGTGGGCCAACACCTTACCGCGCTGGGTGGTGTTGACCAGCGCGCCGACCGCGCCGAGCTTGCTTAGCGACGCGAGGATCGCCAGTTGCTCCAGGCGATTCTCCAGCATCACCGCTACCACGTTGCCATGGCGCACTCCTTCGGCCTTGAAGGCCCAGGCCAGGCGGTTGGCCAAGGCATTGAACTGGGCATAACTAAGGCTGCGCGACTCATCCAGCACCGCCGGACGGTCGGGATGCTGCTGCGCCGTGCGCTCCAGCGCCCAGGCCAGCGACAGGTTCTTCTCGCGATTGCGGATACCGGCATAATACAGGCCGCGCAACATGCGCGGCACACGCGGCAGGTGCTGGGGGAGACGGGCAAGGAAACGCAGCGGGGAAATCAGATCGGCTTGGCTCATGGCTCTCGCGCTTATGGTTGTTATGCGGGGGCGAAGCCCAACTCTAGTCGCGCGAATGCACGTCTGCCATGGCCCTGGCGCAAGCTTGACCGGGCAGATCGGCAAATAGATTGTCGTGGCCCAAGCCCTTCCAGCAGAGCAAGTCATTCTGCTGGGAACCTCAGCCGTGAGTGGCGCTATGCCGAGCCGAGCACTTCACGGCTGAAGTGGCCCTAAGAGATGATCAATCGACGAACAGATCCGCAATCAGCGCGCCGCCTTGCGGGTCGAAACGATAGTGCTCGAACTCGCTGACACCCTGTTCGCGCAGAATTTCCTCGTCGATCAGCAAGCGTCCGGTGATGCTGCGGCCTTGGCTCGACAGAATGGCGTGAGCGGCGTCGGCCATGATGGCCGGGATGCGAGCGCGCTTGAAGGCGTCGCGGCTGCCTAGTTCGAACTCGATGGCGGCGGTGGCGATCATGGTTTTCGGCCACAGCGAGTTGACGCTGATACCGTACTTCTTGAACTCCTCGCTCATGCCCATTGTGAGCATGCTCATGCCGTACTTGGTGACGGTGTAGGGGCCGTGTTGGGCAAACCATTTGCTGTCCATATTCAGCGGTGGCGATAGGTTGAGGATATGGCCATTGCTGCTCTGCTTAAGGAACGGCAGGGCGGCCTGGCTGCAGACCATGACCGCGCGGGTGTTGATCTGGAACATCAGGTCAAAGCGTTTGGGCTCGAGTGTTTCCACCCCGACCAGTTTGATCGCACCGGCGTTGTTGATCAGCGCATCGATGCCACCAAAGTGCTCGGCCGCCTGGGCCATGGCGGCTTTTACCGCGTTCTCGTCACGCACATCGACCTGCAGGGCCAGGGCCTTGCCGCCGACCTCTTCAACTTCTGCGGCCACCGAATGGATGGTTCCGGGCAGCTTGGTATGAGGTTCAGCGCTCTTTGCCGCAATCACGATATTGGCCCCCTCACGCGCTGCGCGCAGGGCGATTTCACGGCCGATGCCACGGCTTGCACCGGTGATAAACAGGGTTTTTCCTTGCAGTGACATAAGCGTTCTCCCGACTTTATTGTTATTCGCTTGGAGCGTTGATGCGTAGGTTGGTGTTGAGTGCAACGAAGCCCAACGTTGGGCTTCGCAGGCTCAGCGCCAACCTACGACTTTCATATTTCGCTGGCTTCGATTTCCACCAGCAACTGGCGGTTTTTCACCTGGTCGCCACGGCTGACGCCAATACGGCGCACCACGCCGTCGATGCTGGCCTTGAGCGGGTGTTCCATCTTCATCGCTTCCAGCACCACCAGCAGTTGGCCTTTGCTGACGCTGGCGCCTTCCTCCACCAGTACCTCGACAATCGCGCCGTCCATCGGCGCCTTGACGCTACCCGAGCCGGCGCCGGCAGCGCTGCTGACCGGCAGGTGGGTGATGTCGGTGAGCTGCAGATTGCCGTTATGGCCATACAGCCAGAGATTGTCGCCGGCCAGGTGATAGGCCAGGCGCTGGCGAATGCCGTCCAGTTCCAGTGTGGCCCAGCGGCCGTCGCTGGCCAGCAGTTTGAGGCTGACTTGCTGCTCGCCAATTGTGGCCAGCAGGCTGGGTTGTGGGCCGTCGCCCAGCACTTCCAGCTCTACGGCAAAGGGCTGTTCGCCCTGCTTAAGCAGAAAGCGCCATGGCGCGCTGCCAGCATTGCGCCAGCCGGAAAGGCTCGGTTGGTGTGCGCGGGCATTGGCCGATTGTTGGAACAGCAGGGCGGCAGCGGCGGCCAGTTCTCTGGCTTTGGGCGGCAGCGGGCTAAGGCTTGGGTCGCTGGCGAAATGCTCGGCGATAAACGCGGTGGTGGCATTGCCGGCGGCAAACTCGGGGTGGCTGAGCAGGTTGGCGAGAAAGCGCTGGTTGCCGTTCACCCCCAGCAGCACGCAATCTTCAACCGCACGTACCAGCTTGCGCCGCGCTTCCTCACGGGTCGCGCCATAGGCGATGACCTTTGCCAGCATCGGATCGTAGAACGGGGTAATGGCCTGGCCTTCGACCAGGCCGTGGTCGATGCGAATGCCATCGCGCAGTGCCGGCTCCCAACGCAGGGCGGTGCCGGTTTGCGGCAGGAAATTCTGCGTGGCATTTTCGGCGTACAGGCGCACCTCCATGGCGTGGCCGGTGAGGCGAATCTCGTCCTGCTTGAGCGGTAGCGGCTGGCCGGAGGCCGTGCGAATCTGCCAGGCAACCAGGTCCTGCCCGGTGATCAGTTCGGTGACCGGGTGCTCAACCTGTAGGCGGGTGTTCATTTCCAGAAAGAAGAATTCGCCGCTCTGATCCAGCAGAAACTCCACGGTGCCTGCGCCGACGTAGTTCACCGAGGCGGCGGCCTTGACGGCTGCTTCACCCATGGCGCGGCGCAGCTCGGGCGTCATCACCGGGCAGGGTGCTTCCTCGACCACTTTCTGGTGGCGG
>DASRUM010000261.1:0-11717 GCA_035655415.1 Pseudomonas sp. | reverse complement strand
CGGGCATGGCCCGCTCCTACGCCTTGAATTCAGGCTCTATGCGTGCAGCACCACCGTGCGGCTGGCGTTGAGAAACACCCGTCGTTCGAGGTGATAGCCGATGGCCTTGGCCAGGGTCTGACATTCGATATCGCGGCCCTTGGCGATCAGGTCTTCGGGGTAGTGGGCGTGATCCACCGACTCCACGCCCTGGGCGATGATCGGCCCCTCGTCGAGGTCGTTGTTGATGTAGTGGGCGGTGGCGCCGACCAGCTTGACGCCCTTCTCGTAAGCCTGGTGATAGGGCTTGGCGCCCTTGAAACCGGGCAGCAGCGAGTGGTGAATATTGATCGCCCAGCCATCCAGCTTGCGGCACAGCTCGGGCGACAGCACCTGCATGTAGCGGGCAAGCACCACCAGCTCGGCGCCGCTGTCCTCGATCACCTGCAGCACCTTGCGTTCCTGTGCTGGCTTGTCATTCGGGTCGAGGGGAAAGTGGTGGTAGGGAATGTCGTGCCAGCGCGCCAGCGGCTCCAGATCCGGGTGGTTGGACACTACCGCCACCACGTCCATCGCCAGGTGGCCAATACGCTGGCGATAGAGCAGGTCGTTCAGGCAGTGGTCGGCCTTGCTGACCATCAGCACCACCTTGGCGCGGTAACCCGGCGGAGTCAGCTCGACCTGCATGCCGAAAGCAGTCAGACGCTGATCGAGGCCGGCGCGAAAGGCCTGCTCATCGAAATAATCTGGCTGACGGAATTCCACGCGAATAAAGAACCGCGCCGACAGGCGATCATCGAAGGAATGGTGTTCGGTGACATAGCAGCGCTGCTCGAACAGAAAGCGCGTCACCGCATCCACGGTGCCGAGCACGCTCGGGCAGTGGGCGGTGAGAATCCAGGTATCGGGGGTGCGGCTCATGATCGGGCCCTCGGTGGAACTCGTGGGGGGCTTTAGCCGCGAAAAGCAGTCGCGGCTAAAGCCCCTCCCACAGAATGTTTATTGCCGTCAGGCCTTGATCGCCAGTCCAAACTCGGCGCTAGCATCCTGCAGCCACAGCCAGAAGTAATCGGAGAAGCTGCGGCGGATCAGCAGTTCCCAGGTGTCTTCGGCGGTGTGACGAATCACCAGTTGCGACTTGGCGAAGTGCGTACCCACCGCCTTACCCACCGGGAAGTTGCTCGGGTGTACGTCGTAGCTGGTGGATTTCATCAGCACTTCGCGCACCTTCGGCCCGCTCAGTTCCAGCAGGGTCTGCCCGCCGCTGACGTTGACGATGGAGATGTGCTGGCCATCCAGCGCTTCGCGCAGCCTCTGCTCGACAGAGAACTCGCTGCCGCTCGGCACAATCAGCAGCCACTCATCCGGCGCCAGCCATTGCAGCGAGGTGTCGCCAGCGGCCACCAGGGTCAGCGCCACCGGCAGTTCCAGGCCCAGAGCTTTGTGCACGCCGCCGGCAAACGCCGGGTCTTTGCCATCGCCGCGCAGGGTCAGGTGACCGAGCAGTTTCTTCTCGCGCAGGGTCACCCCAGCGCTGGCGGCACCTTTGCCCGCCAGTTGCTCAAGGCCGGCATGGAACAGTGGCGACTCGGCATGCGCGGCGGCCGGGCGTTGTTGATAGACATTGATCAAGTTAGACATTCTGGCGATCCCCTTTCGGGTCATAGAACACGGAGCTGACGATTTCGGCTTCGATCAGGCTGCCATCGGCCAGTGGCGCGAACACTCGCTCGCCGATGCGTTTGAGGCCGCCCTTGACCACACCCATGGCGAAGGAATAACCCAGCGCCGCGCTCATATAGCTGGAGGTGACGTGGCCGACCATGCTCATCGGAATGGACTGTTTCGGGTCGAACACCAGTTGCGCGCCTTCCGGCAACACCTTGTTCGAGTCGACGGGTTTGAGCCCGACCAGCTGCTTGCGGTCCTCGCGCAGGCCGTCCTCGCGGTTCATGCCGCGCCAGCCGATCCAGGAGAACGGCTTGGTCCGACCAACACACCAGCCCATGTTGAGGTCGTCCGGGGTCACCGAGCCGTCGGTGTCCTGACCAACGATGATGAAACCCTTCTCGGCGCGCAGTACGTGCATGGTTTCGGTGCCATAAGGCGTCAGGCCATGCTTCTTGCCGGCCTCGATGATTTTTTCCCACACGCTCAGGGCGTAGTCGGCCTGCACGTTGACTTCGTAACTCAGCTCGCCGGTAAAGGAGATGCGGAACACCCGCGCCGGTACGCCGCCAACCTGGCCTTCCTTCCAGGTCATAAACGGGAAGCCTTCCTTATCCAGATCGATGTCGGTGACCTCACTCAGCAGCTTGCGGCTGTTGGGGCCGGACAATGTCATGGTCGCCCAGTGGTCGGTGACCGAGGTGAAGTACACCTTCAGCTCTGGCCACTCGGTCTGGTGATAGATCTCCAGCCATTCCATCACCCGCGCAGCGCCGCCGGTGGTGGTGGTCATCAGGAAATGGTTGTCGGCCAGGCAGGCGGTTACGCCGTCGTCGAAGACCATGCCGTCTTCCTTGCACATCAGGCCGTAGCGCGCCTTGCCCACATCCAGCTTGGTCCAGGCGTTGGTGTAGACGCGGTTGAGAAACTCGCGGGCATCCGGGCCTTGAATATCGATCTTGCCCAGCGTCGAGGCATCGAGAATGCCGACTGCGTTACGTACGGCCAGGCACTCGCGGGCCACGGCGGCGTGCAGGTCTTCACCGGCCTTGGGGAAGTACCAGGGGCGCTTCCACTGGCCGACATCCTCGAACTCGGCACCATTTTGCAGGTGCCAGCTGTGCATCGCGGTGTAGCGCTTGGGCTCGAACAGCGCGCCACAGTGACGGCCGGCGACCGCGCCGAAAGTAACCGGGGTGTAGTTCGGGCGGAACATGGTGGTGCCCATTTGCGGGATGCTGATGCCCAGCGAGCGGGCGGCAATCGCCAAACCGTTGATATTGCCCAGCTTGCCCTGGTCGGTGCCGAAGCCCAGCGCGGTGTAGCGTTTGACGTGCTCGACCGACTCAAAGCCTTCACGCGTCGCCAGCTCGATACCGGCAGCGGTGACGTCGTTCTGCAGGTCGACAAACTGCTTGGGCGCACGCGCCGTCGGCTTGTCGTGCGGCACCTGGAACAGCGCCAGGGAAGGCTCTTCCATGCGCACTGCCACCTGCGGCAGGCTGGCGGACACCGCCTTGAAGCCGGCTTCGGCAGCCGCCGAAACACCGGCCTCGAAACCATCAGCCAGGGCATCACCGAGACTGAATACGCCATTCACCGCACCAGCGCACAGGCGCTTCTGGAAGCCGCCCTCGCCTGGCACGAAGGCCAGAATATCTTCACGCCAGGTCGGCCGGCCGCCCAGGTGCGACGCCAGGTGCACCACCGGGCTGTAACCGCCGGAGCTGACAATCAAATCGCAATCGAGCACTTCGCCGGGGCTGCTGACCTTGTGGCTCTGCACATCGATGGCGCAGATGCGCGCAGCGGTGACCCGCTTGCTGCCCGCGGCTTCGACCACGGCGCTGCCGGTAAGGATGCGCACGCCGCGCTTGCGCGCTTCTTCCACCCAGCTGCCGCGTGGGTTGCTGCGGGCATCGGCCACCGCCACCACCTGCAAGCCGGCATCGAGCCAGTCGAGCACCACGCGGTAGGCGTAATCATTGTTGGTCGACAGCACCAGCTGCTTGCCCGGTGCCACGCCATAACGGCGCACGTAGGTGGAAACCGCATCGGCGAGCATATTGCCCGGCACGTCGTTGTTGGCGTACACCAGCGGCCGCTCGTGGGCACCGGTGGCCAGCACCACGCGCTTGGCGCGTACGCGGTGCATACGCTGACGCACCATACCAAGTGGCGCGATTTCACCGAGGTGATCGGTCAGGCGCTGATGAATGGTGAGGAAGTTGTGGTCGTGGTAACCGTTGACCGTGGAACGCGGCAACAGGGTGACTTCAGGCATGCCAGACAGCTCGGCAATCACCTGCGCGGCCCACTCGGCGGCCGGTTTGCCGTCGAGGGTTTCGCGAGTGCTGAGCAGGCTGCCGCCGAACTCTTCCTGCTCGTCCGCCAGAATCACTCGGGCGCCGCTGCGTGCAGCAGCCAACGCCGCCGCCAAGCCTGCCGGGCCGGCACCGACCACCAGCACGTCACAGTGCTGGTTCATATAGTCGTAGCTGTCCGGGTCCACGGCGGTCGGCGCACGACCAAGACCGGCGGCCTTACGGATGTATTTCTCGTAGGTCAGCCAGAGGTTCTGCGGGTACATAAAGGTCTTGTAGTAGAACCCCGGCGGCATCATCTTGCCGCCGACCTTGCCGAGAATGCCCATCAGGTCAGTGTTTACGCTCGGCCAGCCGTTGGTGCTGCTGGCGACCAGGCCGGCATACAGCGCCTGCTGGGTGGCACGCACGTTGGGGATCTGCGCCGCTTCGGTGCTGCCGATCTGCAGCACGGCGTTCGGCTCTTCGGCACCAGCGGCGACGATGCCGCGAGGGCGCGAATACTTAAAGCTGCGCCCAACGATATCCACCCCATTGGCCAGCAAGGCGGCCGCCAGGGTGTCACCGGCAAAGCATTCATAGCTCTGCACGTTGAAGCTGAATGTCAGGGGCTGGCTGCGATCAACGCGGCCGCCTGTAGCAAGACGATTGACCTGGCTCATGCCGTTACTCCTTGGTCGATGGCCTTTTTCTCGGCAGTGCCGGCAGCGGTGACGCTGGGCTTCTCGCCGATCTTGTAGGTTTCGAGAATTTCGTAGGTCACCGTGTGACGGGTGGCGTTGAAGTACTTGCGGCAACCGGCCGAATGCACCCACAGCTCGTGGTGAATGCCGCGCGGGTTATCGCGGAAGAACAGGTACTCGCCCCACTCGGCATCAGTGCAGGCGGCCGGGTCCAGCGGGCGCGGAATATGCGCCTGGCCCTTGGCGTGGAATTCCTCTTCGGAGCGCAGTTCGCCGCAGTGAGGGCAGAAGATATGCAACATGGGTAAGCCCTCTTAGTGAGCCACGGCAGCAGCGCCGTGCTCGTCGATCAGTGCGCCGGTGTGGAAACGGTCCATGGAGAACGGCTTGGCCAGCGGGTGCATTTCACCCTTGGCCAGGCTGGCGGCGAACACGTGGCCCGAGCCCGGCGTGGCCTTGAAACCGCCGGTGCCCCAACCGCAGTTGAAGAACAGGTTGGGTACCGGGGTCTTGGAAATGATCGGGCAGGCGTCCGGCGAGGTGTCGACGATGCCGCCCCACTGACGGTTCATGCGTACCCGCGAAAGCACCGGGAACATCTCGACGATGGCCTGCAGGGTGTGTTCGATGGTGCCGTAGGAGCCGCGCTGGCCGTAGCCGTTGTAACCGTCGATACCGGCACCGATGACCAGGTCGCCCTTGTCCGACTGGCTGATATAGCCGTGCACGGCGTTGGACATGATCACGCTGTCGATAATCGGCTTGATCGGCTCGGACACCAGCGCCTGCAGCGGATGGGATTCCAGCGGCAGACGGAAGCCGGCCAGCCCGGCCATATGCCCGGAGTTACCGGCCGTGACCACGCCGACGCGCTTGCCGCCGATAAAGCCCTTGTTGGTTTCCACGCCGATGCACACGCCATTTTCCTTGCGAAAACCGATCACTTCGGTCTGCTGCAGCAGGTCGACACCCAGGGCATCGGCGGCGCGGGCGTAGCCCCAGGCCACGGCATCGTGACGAGCAACGCCGCCACGGCGCTGCACGGTGGAACCCATGATTGGGTAGCGGGTGTTTTTGCTGCAATCCAGATAGGGAATCTCTTCGGCCACCTGCTTGGCATCCAGCAGTTCGCCATCCACACCGTTGAGGCGGTTGGCGCTGACGCGGCGCTCGGAATCGCGCATGTCCTGCAGGGTGTGGCAGAGGTTGTAGACGCCGCGTTGGCTGAACATGACGTTGTAGTTGAGGTCCTGGGACAGGCCTTCCCACAGTTTCATCGCATGCTCATACAGGTGCGCCGACTCATCCCATAGGTAGTTGGAACGCACGATAGTGGTGTTGCGCGCGGTGTTGCCGCCGCCCAGCCAGCCCTTCTCGATCACCGCGACGTTCTTCACGCCGAACTGTTTCGCCAGGTAATAGGCGGTCGCCAAACCGTGACCGCCACCGCCGACGATGATCACGTCATACACCGGCTTGGGCGTCGGGTTGCGCCACATGCGCTGCCAGTTTTCGTGGTGGCTGAAAGCGTGCTTGAACAGGCCGAAGCCGGAATAACGTTGCATCAGTGGGTACTCCTGATACGAAAAAGCCTAACCGTAGGAGCGGGCCATGCCCGCGAACCCCGTGGAATCGCGGGCATGGGACTCGGCGTCCCCCCCGCTCCTACAGGATCATTGCGCTCAGCGATAAACGGGATAGTCAGCACACAAGCCAGCAGCCAGAGTCGCCACCTGCGCTTCCACATCGGCATCGCCCAGGTGGTCGAGGATGTTGCAGATCCAACCGGCCAGCTCGATGCTCTGCGCTTCCTTGAGGCCGCGCGTGGTGATGGCCGGAGTGCCGATACGCAGGCCCGAAGTCACGAACGGCGACTGCGGGTCATTCGGCACGGCGTTCTTGTTGACCGTGATGCCGGCACGCCCCAGGGCCGCATCGGCGTCTTTGCCAGTAAGGCCCTGACGGATCAGGCTGACCAGAAACAGGTGGTTGTCGGTGCCACCGGAGACCACGTCGTAGCCGCGCTCGATAAACACCTTGGCCATGGCCTGGGCGTTTTTGATCACCTGCTGCTGGTAGGTCTTGAAGCCTGGTTCCATGGCTTCCTTGAAGCACACCGCCTTGGCCGCGATAACATGCATCAACGGGCCACCCTGGGCGCCGGGGAATACCGCCGAGTTAAGTTTCTTCTCGATCTCGGCATTGGCGCGAGCCAGGATCAGCCCGCCACGCGGACCGCGCAGGGTCTTGTGGGTGGTGGTGGTGACCACGTCGGCAAAGGAAATCGGGTTGGGGTACAGGCCCGCAGCGACCAGGCCGGCGACGTGGGCCATGTCGACAAACAGCAGCGCCCCGACCTTGTCAGCGATGGCGCGAAAACGCGGGAAATCCAGGGTTTTCGAGTAGGCGGAGAAACCGGCGACGATCATCTTCGGCTGGCACTCCACGGCCAGACGCTCGACTTCGTCGTAATCGATCAGCCCAGTGGTGGTGTCGATGCCGTACTGCACGGCGTTGTACAGCTTGCCCGAGGACGACACCTTGGCGCCGTGGGTCAGGTGGCCGCCGTGGGCCAGGCTCATGCCCAGGATGGTGTCGCCGGCATTGATCAGCGCCAGGTACACCGCACTGTTGGCCGACGAGCCAGAATGCGGCTGCACGTTGGCGTAATCGGCGCCGAACAGCGCCTTGGCGCGATCAATCGCCAGTTGCTCAACCACGTCGACATGCTCGCAGCCGCCGTAATAACGCTTGCCCGGATAGCCTTCGGCGTACTTGTTGGTCAGGCCGCTGCCCTGGGCTTCCATGACTCGCTGGCTGGTGTAGTTTTTCGAGGCGATCAGCTCGATATGGTGCTCCTGACGGCTTTCCTCGGCGTTGATCGCACTGAGCAATTCATCGTCGTAACCCTGGATCTGGTCGTGCTTGCTGAACATCGCGGATCTCCTGCGGCGCCTGGGCAGCGCATCTGTGTCGATAGCGGGCTGGGCCCTTGTGAGCCGATGGTATGACTGGCCCTGATCGGTCAGATGCCTAGGCACGCCACGGGAGATTGCGTTTGCGACATGCACAGGTCGCAATTACGCAGCTCATAGCAGGAGGCAATACGAGGAAATCTTGCGCCGGCCAATCGCGCGCGGATTACCGCCGGGTTACGAGGCGCCCATCACTAGCCACTCGCGCATGGCCACCAGCACCAGAAAGTGCCCCGGATAGAACAGATAGGCCCAGCGCCGTACCGGCGGTACGGGCAACGTCAGCGGCTGACGCAACAACCAGAGACCGAACAGCGGCGCGCCCGCGCAACTCAGAATGACCGTCCAGGCGAAAGGATCGCCGCGCATCGCGTCGACATAGAACGGCGGCCAGTAATTGGCGATCAGGCACAGCAGCACGGGCCAGATCCAGCCGGGATTGGGTCGCCTTAGCGCATACACAAACGCGGCCGGCAGCAACGCACCCGCAAGACCGAACATCAGCCATGGATGGCCGACCACCGCCAGCAGCAGTGCGCCAATCGCCAGCCAGCGCCGCTGCCCATGCGGATATTGCATACCGCTGGCAATCAGCAAACCAAGCGCCAGGGTAGGCATAACGTTAAGCGACTGAGGGCTTTGCACCAGCAGGCGGTAAGGCCATTCGGAGATCAGCGCGAAGCCCAGCAGCAATCCCAGGTAGCGCAACGGGATGGCACGCCCGCCACCCTCTGGCCGCGCCAGGGCAGGCCGTACCAGGTTCGCAGCAATCGCCAGACAGAACAGCGGGAAGGCCAGACGGCCTGGAATGTAAACCGCGTAGAGCTGCGGCCAGACATGCCGCAGATGATCGATCAGCATGCTGGCCAACGCCAGCCACTTGATCAGGTCCAGCGCGGCATCACGAGTCGCGCCTGGCGCAGTGGGGGAAGGAGTCGGCATGCTGGCCTCAGCCTGCAAAGGGCGTGTTCGACCTTACCCCACTGCCGCTCCCCATGCCGCCCCCATTACTGCAATTTACTGTCGCAACTGCTCGATGCGTTAAGCAGACGACGCTGCAGCTCGGGATCAGGCGGTGATTGACGCCCCATCGCCTGCAATTCGTCTTCAGTGAACTCGCTGCTGATCTTGTCAGCGGCGCATTCGCAGTAAGCCTTCAACTGCGCTTCGCTGTGGTCCGACGGGGCGCTGGCGACGCACTCGCGGGTGAACTCGGCAGTCGCGTCAGTCGACCATTCGGCAGCTGCCGGCAAGGCAAAGGCCAGTGGAGCGAAAAAAGCGATCAGGTGTCGGTTATTCATACGAGCTTCCTATTCAGGCGTGACACGGCAGGCCTGCCGAGTCCCTATTTCTGAGGCCGCCCGGCGCCGTGAGTTCCTTTCATTTATTCCGCTGCCAGCGCCGCGGCTTAGTGCTGTGCCGTCTCAAGCCGTCGCGCCGTCAAGACTGCTTACCAAGCCCAATAGCGCCTGGAATAAACAAGATGTCGCCACAACGTCCGCCGGGCCGCGCATGCGCAGGTAAAGTAAACCCATTCGCCGGCCCGCTCGGCAACCGATAGAAGGAACTAGCAATGCCCGATCTTTCGCAACAGTTCGCCAGCGATAACTACTCCGGTATCTGTCCGGAGGCATGGGCAGCCATGGCCGAAGCCAACCAGGGCCACGACCGCGCCTACGGCGATGATCAGTGGACCGCCCGCGCCGCCGACCACTTCCGCCAGCTGTTTGAAACCGACTGCGAAGTGTTCTTCGCCTTCAACGGCACCGCCGCCAACTCCCTGGCCCTGGCAGCGCTGTGCCAGAGCTATCACAGCGTGATCTGCTCGGAGACCGCCCACGTCGAAACCGACGAATGTGGCGCGCCGGAGTTTTTCTCCAACGGCTCCAAACTGCTACTGGCCAAGACCGAGAACGGCAAGCTGACCCCCGAAGCAATCCGTGAAATCGCCCTCAAGCGCCAGGACATTCACTACCCCAAGCCACGGGTAGTCACCCTGACCCAGGCCACGGAAGTCGGCACCGTCTACAGCCCCGATGAAGTGCGGGCAATCAGTGCGGTATGCCGCGAACTGGGCCTGCATCTGCATATGGACGGCGCGCGCTTCTCCAACGCCTGCGCCTTTCTCGGCTGCAGCCCGGCCGACCTGACCTGGAAGGCCGGCGTCGATGTGCTGTGTTTTGGCGGCACCAAGAACGGCATGGCCGTGGGTGAGGCGATCCTGTTCTTCAACAAGGATCTGGCGGAAGACTTCGACTACCGCTGCAAGCAGGCCGGTCAGCTGGCCTCGAAGATGCGCTACCTGTCCGCGCCCTGGGTCGGCATTCTGCAGGACGGCGCCTGGCTGCGTTACGCCCAGCACGCCAACCGCTGCGCGCGCCTGCTGGCCGAGCTGGTCAGCGATATTCCAGATGTCAGTTTGATGTTCCCAGTGCAGGCCAACGGGGTGTTTTTGCAGATGTCGGAACCGGCGCTGGAAATCCTGCGCGGCCAGGGCTGGCGCTTCTACACCTTTATCGGAGCCGGCGGCGCACGCTTTATGTGCTCTTGGGACACCGACGAAGCGCGGGTACGCCAGCTGGCAGCGGATATTCGCGCGGCGATGGCGGCGAGCTAAGGCAATACCGGTGCAGGTAAACCGTTTTTCCATGTAGGAGCCAGCTTACTGGCGATGCTGTTGGCCTGGATCGCCGGGACGCCGGACCGCAACAAGCTGACTCCTACATGACCGAAATATTCACGAAGGGCGCGGTACAAGTGCCGGCAACAACGTACGCGAAATCGCCTCGCGCACATTCGGCAACAGCATCGCGCTGCCACCGAGCAATTCCTCCACCAACCGCCGCAGCGCTACCGCGCGCTCAGGGCTTAGACCACTGACGGCATGCTCACAGGCCTGTTCCGCCGTTACCCCTGACGGAATCGACAGCCCCAGCGCCACCAGGCGTTCGCGGAAATCCTCCTGATCGATCAGGTCGGCATGCATCATGGTCAAACCCTCCAGTGGTGCGGCAATAAAAATGTCTCAGCAATCAACCGTAGCCCGGATGCAATCCGGGAATCGCGGCCTCCCGGATTTCATCCGGGCTACGACCTGTGATGCCCTTAGCTAGCGGACGCTAACTCCGCCGACGCAGGGAATAAGAGCGTGGGAGGCGCTTTAGCGGCGAGCTTTTAACCATGGCTGTCGCGGCTACGACTGCATGGATGCAGGAGGTAGGGCGCAGCAGGATGCCAGAGCCGAAAGCCTCCTCCCACATTCATAGCAACGCCATTAACGCAGCACGCCCTCTTCCAACAGCAGCTTGAAGATAGCCTCGGCCCCGGCCTCTGGCGATACATCCTTAAGCACTTGCCCTCCTCCGCCGGACGCCTTGGCCGTGGCGGCCTTCATCCGTTCGGCGCCGGTCTTGGCCTTGATCACCTTAAGGCGTTTGGGTCGGGGTTTGGCCGGCTGCAGTTGCGCGCTGGCAAACAGCGGGTCGGCGACCAGTTCCACCTCCTCGGCCGTCAACAGGCCACGCCGGGCCGGGCCGAATGCACTCTGCCGGGCAGTTGGTGCCGCGTTATCGACACTGGCAACAAACGGCAAACGCACCTGCAAGCGCCGGCGCTGACCGCGCGGCAGGGCTTGCAGCACCTGAGCCACGCCATTGCTGACCTGCTCCACCGCCGCCAGCCCCACTACCAGTGGCCAACCGAGCTGTTCCGCTAACAGATAAGGCAGCATGCCCGAGCCTTCACCGGTTTCCGCCTGGCTGCCGGTCAACACCAGCTGTGCGCTGGAGTCGGCCAGGTACTCGGCCAGCACCGGCAGCGCATCGCTGTGCGCCGGTTGCTCAAGAATCTTGATCTGATCAAGGCCCATGCCCAGGTAAGCGCGCAACGCCTCCTGCTGCGGATCGCCGGCATGCAGCACCTGCAAACGCTCACCGGCCAGACGCAAACCCAGCTCGACTGCGCGGGCGTCCTGCTCGGCGCGGCGCGGGCGCCCGGAGGTGGGATGCGCGCCGACCGAAACCAGCGCAACAATATTCAACTCAGTCATGCATCCCCCGTAGCCCGGATGCAATCCGGAAGTCGGTGTT
>DASRUM010000260.1:0-18963 GCA_035655415.1 Pseudomonas sp. | reverse complement strand
CGCCATCGATACCCAGGTGCCGACCGCCACCATCGTGGTCGCCGATACGTCACTGATCATCGGAGAAACCTCATTGGTGACCATCACCTTCTCCGAGGCGGTCAGCGGTTTCGACAACTCAGACCTGACCGTCAGCAACGGCACCCTCAGCTCCATGAGCAGCACCGACGGTGGCGTCACCTGGACAGCGACCTTCAGCCCGAGCAGCAACATCTCCGATACCAGCAACATGATCACGCTGGACAATACCGGCTTAATCAACATCGCGGGCAACGCTGGAATCGGCAACACCGATTCCAACAATTATGTGGTCGACACCATTCGCCCAGGTGCCAGCATCACCTTGGCTGACACCCGGTTAGGCATCGGCCAGACCACCACCGTAACCATCGGCTTCACTGAGGCAGTGACCGGTTTCGATCTGTCGGACCTCAGCGTTGCCAATGGCGTACTGTCCAACCTCACCAGCAGTGACGGCGGCCTGACTTGGACGGCGACCTTGACACCCTCTGCGGGAGTCAACGACACCACTAACCTAATTCTGCTCGACAGCAGCAATGTGCAGGATATCGCCGGCAACGCAGGCGCAGGCATCGCGATCTCCGCCAACTACGCGCTCGACGCCACCCGGCCAACCGCAACTATTGTGGTGGCCGATCCGAACTTGAGTGTGGGCGAGACAACCCAGGTAACCATCACCTTCGGCGAAGCGGTAAGTGACTTCGACTTGTCGGATCTCAGCGTTACCAACGGTGAACTGAGCAATCTGAGCAGCAGTGACGGCGGCCTGACCTGGACAGCAACCTTCACCCCCACCGCAGACCTTACCGATCCGAGCAATTTCATTGCTCTGGATACCAGTAATGTCAGCGATCTGGCGAGTAATGCCGGAGCGAGCGTGGCGGTATCCAACAACTATGTAATCGATACAGTGGCGCCTAACGAGGTGAAGCCTCCACCGGAGTTTCTGACCTCAGACCCTGTCACGGTTGTCCCTCCGGCTGAGGTGCCGTTGCAACCTATCGTCTTTACCCCGCCAACCGGTGATCTTGGCTCGCCGCTGGGCTTCCCGCCGCTGTTTGAACAGCGCGACGTGGGCGGAGGCATTCGGCCGATTGGCGACATCTTTATCAACCGCGGCGCACTGGCACCGAGCTTTATTGCCCAGGCCTTCAGCAGCGACGCGGCAGGTAACGGTGCCGCCCAGGGTTTCCTCGGCTTCGGTGGAGGCGACGGCGGAGTGTTTGGCGGCAGTACGATTTCGGGTCTTTTCAGCCAGGACTTCGCGTCCGAGAGCGACTCAATGGACGTCTTCGGCAACCAATCGATGCAGGGCGGTGATGGGGCCCAAGGCGTGCCCGGGTTGTTATTCGGCGCACCCACCCTGGGCCAGCAACTGCAACACCTTAAAGACACGGAACAACGTCAGGTCAACAACCTGGCAGCTGCGTTACAACAGGTCGGCATCAGCCAAGTACAGGCCTGATAATTTTTAAAAGCTGGGGCATTCGGGGGTAATCCAGGGAATGAACAAAAGTCAGAAGTTATTCGGCATGAGTCTGCTGGCGTTGGTTGTCAGCGGTTGCGCGGTCACCAGTGAGCCCATCGAACGCAGCGTCAGTGAAGAGCGTGCCCGGACTGATCTGCAGAATATGTACAAAGACCAGGAGCCCCTCAGTGGGCCGCTGACCCTGCACCAGGCCATGGCCCGGGCGGTGAAGTACAACCTCGAGGGTCGCCTGAAAATCATGGAAGAGGCGTTGGCCAAACGGCAGCTCGACCTCGCCAGTTTCGACATGCTGCCGCGCATGGCGTTGGACGCAGGTTATGTAGGTCGCAATAACGTCAGTGCATCGAGCAGTGAAAGCGTGGAAACCGGTACCCAGTCGTTGGAACCCTCGACCTCACAGGACCGTGACCGTGAAGTGGCGGATCTGACCATGGTCTGGAACGTGCTCGACTTTGGCGTGAGCTATATCAGCGCCAAACAGGCGGGCGACCAGCGTCTGATTGTGCAGGAACGCCGACGCAAAGTGATCAACACCATCGTCCAGGATGTGCGCTCCGCCTACTGGCGCGCCATGGCTGCCGAACGCCTGCTCAAGCAGATCGACAGTCTGATGGCCCGGGTCGAGACGGCCCGCGACAACAGCCAGAGTATGAGCGAACAACGCATTGGTGATCCGGTTCAGGCCCTGGGCTATCAACGCTCGCTGATCCAGGCAACCCGTCAGCTTGAGGAGCAACGGCGGGCGCTATCCCTCGCCAAAACTGAACTGGCAACTCTGGTCAACCTACCCCTGGGCACGCAGTTGACCCTGGCTACCCCGGATGAATACGTCATCCCGGAGCTCAAGGTAGACTTGGCGAGCCTTGAGCAGGAAGCCCTGACTAGCCGCCCGGAACTGCGCGAACAGGATTATCAGACACGTATTACTGCTGCCGAAACCCGTAAAGCTATGTTGCGCCTGTTGCCAGGGCTGGAGTTCTCCGCCGGGGGGCATTACGACAGCAACTCCTTCCTGGTGGAGCAAGGCTGGATCGACTACGGCGTGAAAGTCACCTGGAATCTGTTCAACGTGATCTCTGCGCCTGCCGCAATTGATGTGGCCAAGGCAGGTGAAGAAGTCGCTGCGGCTCGGCGACAGGCCATGTCGATTGCCGTGCTCGCGCAGCTCTACGTGGCCAATGCCAACTACCGCGAAGCGTTGCGTCAATTTAAGACCAACCAACAGCTGTCGGATATCGATGGGCAAATCGTTGGCCAGTTGCGCAACCGTTATCAGGCCGCAGGTCTGGGCGAGCTGGAGCTGATCCAAGGTGAACTGAATACCTTGCAGGCTGACTTGCGCAGGGACCTGTCCTATGCCGATCTGCGCAACGCCTATGGCCAGATCTTCGCCAGCGCCGGTCTTGACCCGCTGCCCGATGAGGTGCAATCGACCGAGGTGCAATCGATTGCCACGGCATTGGCCAACCGCGAAGCGGCCTGGGCTGAGGGCGATATCGGCGTACCCATGGCAGCGTTGCCTCAGTAACAGCCTGCACCCATGACACGCCCGGCGTTCTCCCGTCTGCCGCTGCCAGTGGACCTGCCTTTGCTGTTGCAGGCACTGGCAGCCATTGAGCACGATCGTTGGCAAGGGCACTTCAATAGCGCCTATTACAGCGGCGACTGGAGCGGTGTGGCGTTGATTACGCCGGCTGATGCCTTAACCGAGCTGTCTCCTGGGCGCGGCCAGCCCATGCACCGGGCACCTTGGTCAGCAGATGCTCGCTGGTGCCAGGCGCTATGCGACTGGCCTTTGCATATTGTCTCGGCCCGTCTGCTACGCCTTGGGCCTGGTGGGCGCATCCACGAGCACCGTGACTACGACCTGGGCGGGCCGGACGCCGATCTACGCCTGCACATTCCGCTGCTCAGCCCGCCAGGCGTGGATTTCTGGCTGGATGAGCAACGCATCCCGATGACCGCAGGTGAGTGTTGGTTTCTCGACTTGTCGCGCCCTCATCGCGTCGATAATCGAGGTACTCAAGTGCGCATTCACCTGGTGCTCGATTGCCGTCAAGAGCCATGGTTGCTGCAGCAGATCACCGACGGGCTGGCCTGCACACCCGCAGCTCGTCACGCACAAAGCGACTTCGTGCGCTTTCAGCGCTGTGTAGAAACTAGCCCCCAACTGACTCAGACCTTGCAAGGCTTGCAGGATGTAGAGGCGTTTATTGAGTGCGCCCTCAGGTTGGCCGCTGAGCAAGGGCTGTTCTTGACGCGCCAGGCATTACAGGCAGCCATGCGCAATGGTCGCCGGCAGTGGAGCGAGCAGTGGAAAGTCTGAACCTGGACGGCTGGCTGCCGATCCGCGTGTGGCAGGAGGCAGGCCGGTGGCAGGTTGACTGGTGCTGGTTCGGCGATATGCGATTATCCAAGCCCTTCTTCGGTGATGCTGTGGAAGAGGCTCTGCGCCTGCCCTTCAACCAGGCGTTCCGTCGCCAGACGCCCTTGAGCGCGCTTGGTCAGTGGCAACAACAACGCCCTGGGTTGGCGCCCGCAGTCTTTATCTTCCATGCCTCTCGTTGCGGCTCAACCTTAATCAGCCAGATGCTTGCGCAACTGGACGAGCACATCGTCATTTCCGAACCGCCGCCTCTGGATACCCTGCTGCGCAGCGACATGGCGAGCGCCGAACGGTGCATGGCGCTCAAGGGGCTCATGTCGGCATATGGGCAGCGCCGCCGAGGCCTGGAACAGCGCCTGGTGATTAAACTCGATGCCTGGAATATTGGGGAGTTGCCGCTGCTGCTCACCTGCTTTCCTACTACACCCTGGTTATTCGTGTACCGCGATCCATTGGAAATTGCCGTGTCCCACCTGCGCCGCCCCGGCATGCACATGGTGCCGGGGATGATCGGCGCGAGCGTACTGGACGACGCAATACCGTTCAGTAGCTCGGAAGACTTTATTTCTCGACGCCTGGGGAAACTGTTACAGAAGGGGCTGGAGCGCTGCCAGGAATTTTCCGGGGTGGTGGTTAACTACAATGAGTTGCCCGACGCCATGGCTGGCAGACTGGCGACGTTCTTCGGACTTAATGTTGATCAGTGCAAGCTAGTCTTTGCGGCCGTCGGGCAGCATTCCAAGCAGCCGGTTCAGGCATTTAGCTGCGATAGCGAGAACAAGCGTCAGGAGGCGTCGCAACTGCTTAAGGATCACGTGATGCAAACGGCGTTTGGGGCCTATGCGGCACTGGAGTCGCTTAGGGGGGGCTGAAGTAGTCCTGTATTTCTGGCTGAGTTCAGCCCCAGCCGATTTTGAAAGCGGCGCAATGGCTTTCACGCAGCGAGGTACTTGAGTGGGAATGTAGAAGACGGCCGCTCTGCTGCCCGGCAGGGCGGCTAAGGTGCTTAGCTTGTGTGGTAGCTAAGCACGCTGTCTTGTTCTTTCAATGCTTTACGCATATCCGCTGGGATGCTGCCGGAGCGCATGGCAAGTTCCAGGCGGATGTCTTCCAGGCTTTGGGCGAAGGCTTGCGAGTCTGTGCGTTGAGCTGCGCTGAGTACGCGGCTGTAGGCGGTGGCGTCGCTGGCATCCAGCAGGGATAGAACAATCCCACCGTCGGGTCGGGGCGGGCTGAATGTAGCGCGCAACGGGGCAAACAGCTGTTCAACGAGTTCGCGATTAATGTTGTCCATGACCGTACTCCATCCTGAGGGTGATAGCTTCTGACATCGAAGATGCCCGATGGTTCGCGGACTTCGTTAATCAGGCAGTCAGTGACTGCCGGGCGCGCTCGATAACTTGCTCAAGGTGTGCGCCGCTGTACTGGCCTGGGTACAGGCGCTGACTGTGCTTGGCGATGCCGGCATCGTTGACGATAGTGAAGCTGAAGCTGCCTTTGCGAGCAGCCAGGATGCGGCAATCAAACGGTGCAAATGCACTGGAGAGGGTGCGAATGGCATCCTGAATTTGGTGTTGAGTGTTCATTTTTCGGGTGTTTCCTAAAACAGCGGGCGCGTCATTGCGCTAAATAAAGCTCCAGGCTGTCGACTTAATGTGTCGATTGCATGTGCAGATAGGAGCTGGACTGCGCGCACAAGTTCCCATAATGGTTACGGAGTGCGGGTCGGTACGTCGGAGGCGGGCTTGAGTCAGCGCTTGCGCGGGACGGCCAGATCAGTCAGCAGGTTGGGATATGGGTTAGAGCTGTGCGGCATTACCCGTGGGTGATGCGCTCTTACCTGGAAACCATCGAGGGGGCCAAAAGGCCTGATTGACTTACAGCGTGGTACGAACGGGGCGGATGATACCCGTCTGGTTAATTTTTCGCCAGTTTATTTGTAAACAATGCTGCAGGCTGGCCATTCGTAGGCTGCGCATCGGATGCAATTTGCCCCATGCTCCGTTAGGATTAGCCCCACTTTTGCTTTCCTCTCGTGACGGGTTTCGATGAGTTATCAGGTTCTTGCACGCAAGTGGCGTCCGCGCTCGTTCAACGAAATGGTTGGCCAGACGCATGTGCTCAAGGCGCTGATCAATGCGCTCGATAGCCAGCGTCTGCACCATGCCTATTTGTTCACGGGCACCCGTGGTGTGGGTAAAACCACGATTGCGCGGATTATTGCCAAGTGCCTGAATTGCGAGACTGGCATCAGCTCGACGCCTTGCGGTATCTGTTCGATTTGCAAAGAGATTGATGAAGGCCGTTTTATCGACCTGATCGAAGTCGATGCCGCCAGCCGAACTAAGGTCGAAGATACCCGCGAGCTGCTCGACAACGTGCAGTACTCACCGAGCCGTGGGCGCTTCAAGGTCTACCTGATCGACGAAGTGCACATGCTCTCCACCAGCTCCTTCAACGCGCTGTTGAAGACCCTGGAAGAGCCACCGCCCCACGTCAAATTCCTCCTGGCGACCACGGATCCGCAGAAGCTGCCGGTCACCGTGTTGTCACGCTGCCTGCAGTTCTCGCTGAAGAATATGCCGCCGGAGAGGGTGGTTGATCACCTCACCCATGTTCTGGCTGCGGAAAATATCCCGTTCGAGAATGACGCGCTCTGGTTACTCGGTCGCGCGGCCGACGGCTCCATGCGCGATGCCATGAGTTTGACCGATCAGGCGATTGCCTTTGGTGAGGGTAAGGTGCTGGCCGCCGATGTGCGTGCCATGCTTGGCACGCTCGACCATGGCCAGGTCTACGGTGTGCTGCACGCCCTGTTGGAGGGTGATGCGCGCGGTTTGATCGAAGCGGTGCGTCATCTGGCTGAGCAGGGGCCTGACTGGAATGGCGTACTGTCCGAGATGCTTAATGTGTTGCACCGAGTAGCCATTGCCCAGGCGCTGCCCGAGGCGGTGGATAACGGCCAGGGGGATCGTGAGCGAGTGCTTGAGCTGGCCAGGGTTCTGCCTAGCGAAGACGTGCAGTTTTATTATCAGATGGGGTTGATTGGGCGACGCGATTTGCCGTTGTCGCCCGACCCACGTAGCGGCTTTGAGATGGTGCTGTTGCGTATGTTGGCCTTCCGCCCGGCGGATACCCACGATGCACCTAGGGTGGCACTAAAGCCGCTGGGGATTAGCCAGGCCACTGCTGATCCCGCGACCAACCCAGTGGCTGGTGCGGCTATTGTGGCACCGGTTAGTGCTCCTGTTGCGACTTCTCCTGCGCCGCAGCCGGCCCCTGTTATAGAGGAGGTCCCGGTCGCGCCTGTGGCGGTGCCTGAGATACCTACTGCCGTTATGCCGCAGATGCAGGCAGATCCTGAGTTTGTCGAAGTGGTTGCGGTGCAGCCTTCGCCGGTCGAAATTGCACCTGCACCTGCACCTGCACCTGCACCTGCACCTGTTGTCGCTGCTGTTGTTGATCTGCCGTGGGAAGAGCCGGTTCGAGCGCCGCTTGCTGAAGTTTCGGAGCCTGTCGTGGCCATTGCTCCCGAGGTGATTACTGAGGCGGCGCCGCCCGCAGTGCTTGAATCGCAACCGGCCGAGCCTGTGCCGCTGGTTGATGCGGATGACGATGAGCCGCCGCTGGGTGATTACGATTATGTCGAAATGGACGCCGAATCGTTTGATTATGATTTTGATGCAGTTGAGCGTGCGGCATCCAGCGAGCCTGAAGTCTTGCCGGCGGCGCAGCCGGCGACCGGGCTGGCGGCTGACTGGCTGGAGTTGTTCCCGAAGCTCGGCTTGTCCGGGATGACCGGCAGTATCGGCGCCAACTGCACCCTGATCAGTGTTGAGGGCGATAACTGGCTACTGCACCTGGATCCTGCTCATTCGGCGCTGTTCAACCCAACTCAGCAGCGGCGCCTGAATGATGCGCTCAATCAGTTTCACGGGCGCGAGCTCAAGGTATTGATCGAGTTGTGCAAGCCTGAGCAGGAGACGCCGGCGCAGGCGGCGGCGAGTAAGCGAGCCAATCGCCAGCGTGAGGCCGAAGCCTCGATCCATCAGGACCCGGTCATTCAACAAATGATTCAGCAGTTCGCCGCGGTTATCCGCGCGGACAGCATTGAACCCCTGGACACTCCCGTTAACCCCTAATTACCGAGGACTTACACCATGATGAAAGGTGGCATGGCCGGCCTGATGAAGCAGGCCCAGCAGATGCAGGAAAAAATGCAGAAGATGCAGGAAGAGCTGGCGAACGCCGAGGTAACCGGTCAATCCGGTGCTGGGCTGGTCAGCGTGGTCATGACTGGGCGTCACGACGTCAAGCGTGTCAGCCTGGATGACAGCCTGATGCAGGAAGACAAGGAAATCCTCGAAGACCTGATCGCCGCTGCGGTAAACGATGCCGTGCGCAAGGTTGAGCAGAACAGCCAGGACAAGATGTCCGGTATGACTGCCGGCATGCAGTTGCCGCCTGGCTTCAAAATGCCGTTCTAAAAAGCATCGGGTCAGCGCACATGGCTGCGCTGCAAACAGGTGTGGGTATCCTCAGCCCACACCTGCCTGAGCCTTGATCTGTCATGGCTCAATAGCCCTGTAGGGTTTTGCTGGTAAGCGTTAGTAGTCATCGAGTATTTCCCATGAGCTTCAGTCCGCTGATCCGCCACCTGATCGATTCACTGCGCATTCTTCCCGGCGTTGGGCAGAAGACTGCCCAGCGTATGGCTTTGCAGGTGCTTGAGCGTGATCGCTCCGGCGCCTTGCGTCTGGCACAAGCGCTGACGCAGGCGATGGAAGGGGTGGGCCACTGCAAGCAGTGCCGCAGCCTGAGCGAGGACGAGGTGTGTCAGCTGTGTCTGGATCCGCGGCGCGATGACAGCTTGCTGTGCGTGGTTGAGGGGCCGATGGATGTGTATGCGGTCGAGCACACCGGGTTTCGCGGGCGCTACTTTGTGCTCAAGGGGCATTTGTCGCCGCTCGACGGTCTCGGCCCAGAGGCGATTGGTATTCCCGAGCTACTGGCGCGGATTGCTGTCGGCAGTTTCACCGAGGTGATTCTGGCCACCAATCCGACTGTAGAGGGCGAGGCCACCGCGCATTACATCGCTCAGTTGCTGGCGGGCAAAGGCCTGATTGCCTCACGCATTGCCCACGGCATGCCGCTAGGCGGCGAGCTGGAGTTGGTTGACGGGGGCACCCTGGCGCATTCGATTGCCGGGCGCCGGCCTATCCAGCTGTAGGTTCCTGGCTGGCAGGCGGCTTGATTGCCCTTGTGCATGGCGTAATCCTCTTCTTGTAAACCAAGCAAGCGCTTGGTAATTTCCCTGAAACCTCAGTGGGAATACCTCATGTCTGTCTTCCAGGAATATTTCGATGAATCCCACCAGCTGGTGCGTGATTCAGTCAGGCGCTTTGTCGAGCGCGAAATTCTGCCGCACATCAATGATTGGGAAGAAGCCGAGGAGTTTCCTCGCGAGCTCTACCTCAAGGCCGGGGCGGCGGGGATTCTCGGTATTGGTTACCCGGAAGCTTTTGGCGGCAGCCATGAGGGTGATGTATTTGCCAAGGTCGCGGCCAGCGAGGAGTTGATGCGCTCAGGCTCTGGTGGTCTGGTAGCAGGCCTCGGTTCGCTGGATATCGGTTTGCCGCCGGTGGTGAAGTGGGCCAAACCGGAGCTGCGCGAGCGCATCGTGCCGCAAGTGCTGGCCGGTGAAAAAATCATGGCGTTGGCGGTGACCGAGCCGTCCGGTGGTTCGGATGTGGCCAACCTGAAAACCCGCGCGGTGCGAGATGGTGATTTCTATCGCGTCAGCGGTAGCAAAACCTTTATTACCAGTGGTGTGCGCGCGGATTATTACACCGTTGCCGTGCGTACTGGCGGCGATGGTTTTGGCGGCGTCAGCCTGCTGCTGGTGGAGAAGGGCACGCCAGGCTTCACCGTGGGACGCAAACTGAAGAAGATGGGCTGGTGGGCGTCGGACAGGGCGGAGCTGTTCTTCGATGATTGCAGGGTGCCGGTAGGCAACCTGATCGGTGCCGAGAACATGGGCTTTGCCTGCATCATGGCGAACTTCCAGAGCGAGCGCTTATCGCTGGCGATCATGGCCAATATGACGGCGCAGCTGGCGCTAGAGGAGGCACTGAAATGGGCCAAGGAGCGCGAAGCGTTCGGCAAGCCTATCGGCAAGTTCCAGGTGCTCAAGCATCGTTTGGCGGAGATGGCTACGCAGCTTGAGGTGTCGCGCGATTTTACCTATCGGCAAGCGGCGAAGATGGCGGCGGGTAAAAGCGTGATCAAGGAAATATCCATGGCCAAGAACTTCGCCACCGATATTGCTGATCGACTGACCTACGATGCGGTGCAGATCATGGGTGGCATGGGTTATATGCGCGAAAGCCTAGTGGAGCGGCTATACCGCGATAACCGCATTCTGTCGATTGGCGGTGGCTCGCGTGAAATCATGAATGAGATCATCAGCAAGCAGATGGGTTTATAGAGCGGCAAGGTTTTACAAACGGCAGATAAAACAAACCCCGCGGCCGCGGGGTTTGTTTTAAAGCAGGACAGGGGCTTAGGCCACCTGTACCTCTTCAGCTTGCATACCTTTCTGACCGCGAGCGGCCACGTAGGTAACAGTCTGGCCTTCTTTCAGGCTTTTGAAACCGTCGCTTTGGATAGCTTTGAAGTGAACGAAGAGATCATCGCCGCCGTTAGTCGGGGTAATGAAGCCGAAGCCTTTCTCATCGTTGAACCATTTGACGGTGCCAGTTTCGCGATTTGCCATGGTGTGTCTCTTAAATCGATACGAAGTGCGGTGCCAGAGTGCTCATAGCACCTATGCGGTTTTGCTGATAACTACAAGTCAGCTCAGCCATAATAGGCCGTTTTTACGGGAAGTGTTGGGTTTAACGTTAATTATTCATATTTTTCTCTGTTGAAAACCCGCAAGAGCCCTATTTGCCTGGGTTTCAGGGCGGTTAAACATCTGAAAGATGCTGTTGCCGGTGATGGTTTCTGGCCAGATTTGCCTGCTGTAACGGTAATTTGACCCAAATAAAACGCCCCGATGCTCTTGAAAAGCGCCGGGGCGTTTGTTTTCCAGTCTGTTGTCAGCGGTCGATTTCTAGCTGTGCTAGGCCGAGCTGCGTAAGCGGGCCAGATCGCGTAGCGGTGGCGCGCCGAACAGGCGGCTGTATTCGCGGCTGAACTGCGAGGGGCTTTCATAGCCGACGCGGTAACTGGCCGAAGCCGCTTCCAGCCCTTCGCAGAGCATCAGGCGCCGCGCTTCCTGCAGGCGTAACTGCTTTTGGTACTGCAGGGGGCTGAGGGCGGTGACGGCCTTGAAGCGGTGGTGCAGGGTCGAGGTGCTGAGATTGACCTCGCGGGCCAGGTCCTCGATGCGCAGGGGTTGGTCGAAATGCAGGTTCAGCCATTCGATTGCGCGGTTGATGCGCTGGCCCTGGCTGTCGGCGATGGCGATTTCGTGCAGGCGATGGCCCTGCGGGCTGTGCAGCAGTCGGTAGAAAATCTCGCGCAGGGCCAGCGGCGCAAGCATGGCGATATCGCGCGGGGTTTCCTGCAGCCGTAGTAGACGCAATACCGCGTCGAGCAATTGAGTATCCAAGCGATCCAGATACAGCGCCCGACGTGGCCCAGGATTAGGCACGCCAATGGGGCCGATGTCGGCGATCAGGCTAGTGATCAGCGCCGGATCAATCTCCAGGCGCAGGCTTAGATAAGGCTGCTCGGGGGTTGCGCCGATCACCTGGCCGGTCACCGGCAGGGTGACGGAGGCCACCAGATAGTTCAGCGGATCGTAGGTGTATTGCTCATCGCCGAGCCGCACATTCTTGCGGCCCTGGGCAATGATGCACAGGCATGGCCGGTACAGCGTCGGTACGGGCAGGCTGGGCTGGGTCGCGCAGGCCAGGTCGAGGCCGGCAATGGCGCTGCTATGCAGACCATCCCCTGGACATTGGCGCTGGATCAGTGCGGCCAGTTCGGCCTGGCGCGCTGCCAGGTTGTCGTCGAGGGCTGAGGGGCTGATAGAAGATGTCATGGGCGTGGCTCCTGTTGCTGGCTTGCAGACTAGCCAGGTTTTTCAGGCAAGTCAGCGGTGTACATAAGCCGTTGCAGGATTAGGCAATAATTCACCAGCAATAGGCAATAACCCAGGTTCTACAGGCGATCAGCACAAGTCTGAATTGAGCGTAGGTTTCGCAGAGTAGTGTTGCTGAATTTTGAGCGCTGCATTTTTAGGCAATAATTCGCCAGAAATCGTCTAACCCTGAGCACGCCATCTGACGGAATCTGTTGCTGTCGCGGCAATCCTTGCCGCTTACCAGCAGAGGATTCGGCCATGTTGAATATCCAAGACAAAGTCATTCTGATCACCGGAGCCAGCAGCGGTATCGGCGAGGCCTGTGCGCGTTTGCTGGCCGAGAAGGGCGCGCGGCTGTTGCTCGGCGCGCGACGTACCGAGCGCCTAGAACAGTTGGTCGGCGAGATCCGTGAGGCGGGCGGCAACGCGGATTACCGCCGCCTGGATGTCACCAGCCAGGCCGACACTCAGGCATTTATCGATGCCGCCCTGGCGCAGTACGGCCGCGTTGATGTGCTGATCAATAACGCCGGGGTGATGCCGCTTTCGCCACTCGAGGCGCTCAAGGTCGATGAGTGGAACCGCATGATCGACGTGAATATCCGTGGCGTGCTGCATGGCATCGCCGCCGCGCTGCCGATCATGCAGCGTCAGCGCAGCGGTCAGTTCGTCAATATCGCCTCCATCGGGGCGTACAGCGTGGTGCCGACGGGGGCGGTGTATTGCGCGACCAAGTACGCGGTGCGGGCCATCTCCGAAGGCCTGCGTCAGGAAGTGGGTGGCGATATTCGCGTGACCTTGGTATCGCCGGGCGTGGTCGAGTCGGAGCTGGCCGAGAGTATTTCCGATGCGTCGAGCCGAGAGGCGATGAAGGCGTTCCGCAAGGTCGCGATTACTCCGGATGCGATTGCCCGTGCCATCGCCTATGCGGTCGAGCAGCCGGCGGATATCGATGTCAGCGAGTTGATCGTGCGGCCGACTGCCAGCCCTTACTGAGGACGTGCGCATGAACAGTAAATGGTTACTGACGCCATTAGTGATGGTGTTTCTTGCGATAGCTTGTCTTGACGCCCTTGCAACCGAGGACCGCCGCAGAAGTAAAGGTGAGGCAGTAATAGCCGAGCTGAGTGGCGGAGCAGGGCAGCCGGTGTTGCAGGCCCTGCATAAGGACTTTCCTTTTCTAGCCAGCGCCACTACCGACTATGCGTTGGGGGATGTCTGGGGGCGCAGTGAGCTGGATGCGCGTACGCGGCAACTGGCTACGGTGGCCGTATTTGCCGCTCAGGGCAATTTACCCCAGATGAAAATCCATGCCGGTTACGCATTGCAAGCCGGGGTGTTGCCAGCCGAACTCAAGTAAATGATTTACCTGACAACGGTCACTGCAGGTTTCCCCCGTGCTCTGGATGCGGCTCAGGCGCTGCGCGAGGTATTGGCTGCGCAGCCGTAACGTACTTTCACTGATAGAGGGAGTAACGAAGATGGTTACCCACACGACAGTGGTGCGCGCCGTTCGTGGGCGTTCTGAACAATTGGGTCAGTGCCTGCATACATTGCAGGAGCCCATGCAGCAGATGGTCGGGTGTCTGGGCTTTGCGGTAACGCGTGTGCCGGGAGATCCTGCGTCGTGGCAATTGCAGGGCTGCTGGCAGTCGGATGCAGCCCTGCATGGATTTTTTGTGGCGCCCCGGTTGCAACAGGTATTCGATCAGGCCATCCGCCACTGTCTACTCGCCAGCGTGGAGTGCTAGCGCCCGTTCTTGGGTGTCGCTTCGCTTGATTCCGGGCACAAAAACGCCTTGGTGCACTGGCGACAAGGCGTTTTTCGGGTTGGACTACTGGAGGTTGGCTTTCAGCGCAGCGGCCGCTTGCTGCATGGCGCTTTGCGTACCAGGGATCTGACTGATCACGTTAAGCAAACCGAAGTCATGGATCATGCCGTTGTAGCGCACTGAGGTGACGTTGACCCCAGCCGCGTCCAGCTTGCGTGCATAGGCTTCGCCTTCGTCGCGCAGCACGTCGAACTCGGCGATTTGCACCAGGGCCGGCGGCAAGTCTTTTAGTTGCTCAACCGATGCCTGCAGCGGCGAGGCGTAGATTTCGGCGCGCTGTTTTGGATCGGTGGTGTAGTTATCCCAGAACCACTGCATCAGGCTCTTGCTGAGGAAGTGGCCATCGGCAAACTGATTATAGGAGGCGTTGTTGAAATTGGCGTCGGTGACCGGCCACATCAGCAGCTGGAACTTGATCGCCGGGGTGCCTTTGTCCTTGGCCATCAGGCTGACCACCGCGGCCATATTGCCGCCCACGCTGTTACCAGCTACCGCCAGGCGCTTGCCGTCGACACCAATCTGCGCGCCGTTCTGCGCCACCCATTGGGTTGCGGCATAGGCCTGGTTGATTGCAGTCGGGTACTTGGCTTCGGGTGACGGGGTGTAATCGACATACACCGCTGCCGAGCCGGAGCCCACCACCAGGTCATGGATCAGGCGTTCGTGGGTCGGGTAGTCGCCCAGCACCCAGCCGCCACCGTGGAAGAACATAAAGACCGGCAGCGTGCCTTTGGCATCGGATGGGCGCACGACTTTGAGCTGGATCGACTGACCATCGACCTCGATGGTCTTGTCGACCACCTTGATGCCCGATACATCGACCTTGACCCCAGCCTGTGCGCCAACCAATACAGCGCGCGCCTCTTTAGGGCTCAGCTGTTCGAGGGGCTTGCCACCGCCAGCGGCGAGGGCATTGAGGAAACCTTGAGTAGTACGCTCCACCCCGGGGCTACCAGCGGCAAACGCGCTGTTGACGGCAAGGGCGAGTACGGCGATCGACAAACCTTGTTTGATGTTCATGTGCAGCCTCCTGGGGCGGGCCGCTGACTGGCAGCGGCCGGATGAGTCGTGAGTTAGTCGAGCAGCGTCAGGGTGACGTCGATATTGCCGCGGGTGGCATTGGAGTAAGGGCAGACGATGTGCGCACGCTCAATCAGGGTCTGCGCTTGCTCACGGTCCATACCTGGCAGGCTGATACGCAATTCGACTTCGATGCCGAAACCGTTGGGGATTGCGCCGATACCCACCACACCTTCGATCGAAGCGTCCGCAGGCATCGCCAGCTTGTCGCGCCCCGCGACGAACTTCATCGCGCCGATAAAGCAGGCTGAGTAGCCCGCAGCGAACAGCTGCTCAGGGTTGGTGCCCGCACCGCCCGCACCGCCGAGCTCTTTCGGGGTGGTCAGGGCGACGTCGAGTATGCCGTCGGAGGAGATGGCACGGCCGTCACGGCCGCCGGTGGCTTCTTCATAGGCACGGTAAGCAATGGTTTGAATCGACATGGCGGTAATCCTCTGGAACTGTTTGGGTTGGTTTGTTTAAGGCGTTGCGGTGTCAGGCGGTGATCAACCTTCGTGGGTGATCAGCCAGTTCGGGTAAAGGCCTTTGCCGTCTGTCTGGCTGTCTTCAGCCAGAACTGGGGCGGAAAGGGCGAGCAGGGCGGTGAAAGCGATCAGGGTTTTCATAACGGTTCTCCACGACAGTCAGGTTGTTGGGTTAGGTGAAGACAACTGCAGGTTTTCGTGGTCTTTTCGCGCTAATGTTTTGTGCGCTAATCAGTTCCATGGGGTGAACTCTAGAGCGCATTAATTTAGCGCGCAAGATATTTTTTTGATCATTTAGCGATAAGTGCTGCTTGGTTCGGGCATAAGCGAGGATTGGCGGGCGATTGCGCGATTTTTTGAGCGTGGCGGCAGGGCGAAATTATTGTACGGAGCGGGGAAATGACAGGGTATACGTGACGCGATCTGTTTAACCAGACCGTTGGGGCGGGCGACATATCTGTCGCCCAGGTGACTTATACGGCTTGCTGCAGGCTGCTGCGCAGGGTGACCAGTTCAGCTTTGAGGGCGCCGAGTTCTGCAGCGGATTGCTGAGTGGCGGTGAGGATGCAACCGGGGATGCGCTTGGCTTGTTCGCGCAGGCTGCGGCCTTTCTCGGTGAGGAACAGCTCGACCACACGCTCGTCAACACTGCTGCGGGTGCGCTTGAGCAGACCTTCGACTTCCAGGCGTTTGAGCAGCGGGGTGACGGAACCTGGGTCGGTGAGCAGGCGGCTGCTGATCTCGCCCACGGTGATGCCATCGCCTTCCCAGAGCACCATCATCGCCAGGTATTGCGGGTAGGTCAGGCCCAGCTCCTGCAGCAGCGGCTTGTAGACCTTGGTCAACAGCAGCGAAGTCGAATACAGGGCAAAGCACAGCTGGTTATCGAGCAGCAGTTCGGCGCAAGGGTCTTGCGTGGTCATGGCGTTCTCCAGCGGCACAGGACAGTGACCGACAATTTATCGTGCTAACTACTGTTATGCCAATTGAATGCACGCGGTAATCCTTCCTCGCAGGCAAACACCAAACATGAAAAAGCCCCAGACACCTGCGGCGCTGGGGCTTGGACGGTTGCCGATTACTCCACGGCAGCCTGGGCTTTCTTGCTTGAGCCTTTCGGCGCGAAACGCGCAGCCAGGCGCATGGAGGCGGTTACCAGGCGCTGATAGAACGCCGGCCACAAGCGCTGCATGCCATCCAAGGCATAGGCGTCCGGGCCGATCAGAATGCGCCGCTTGTTGCCCAGCACACCGTTGATGATCACTTGGGCGGCTTTCTCCGGGGTGGTGCGCAGCAACTGGTCGTTGAACTGCGTACGGGCCTGCTCGGCATCCTGGCCGGTGACCTTGCTCAGGCTGTCATTCATTCGAGCGGTTATGGCGATATTGGTCTTAATCCCGCCTGGGTGCACGCAGCTGGCCGACACGCCGCAATTGGCCATGTCCAGCTCCTGACGCAGCGACTCGGTAAAGCCGCGTACGGCGAACTTGGTGGCGTTATAGGCGCTCATACCTGGCTGGGAGAACAGGCCGAAGACGCTGGATACGTTGACGATATGGCCATTACCCGACGCCTTGATATGCGGCAAGAAAGCCTTGGTACCGTGGACTACGCCCCAGAAATTGATGTTCATGATCCACTCGTAGTCGGCGTAGTCATTGCCTTCGACGGTGCCGCCCTGGGCCACGCCGGCGTTGTTGAAGATCGCGTTGATCTGGCCGAAGTCGGCCATCACCTGATCCGCCCAGGCATGCACAGCCTCGCGGTCGGCGACGTTAACCAGGGTTTCGCTGACCTTCACTCCGAGTTTACGCGCCTGAGCGACCGTCTCGGCCAGCCCTTCGGCATTCACATCCGAGAGCGCCAACTGACAACCCTGGCGGGCCAGACCGAAGGCCAGGGCGCGACCGATGCCGGAACCGGCGCCGGTGATGGCGGCTACCTTGTTTTCAAACGACTTCATGCGCTGGCCTCCTGGGCAGTCAACTGGATAGCGCTGCTCTGCGCCGGGTGTGCCGCGTGCTTGCGGCTGAAATGATAGGCAGCCGGGTCGAAGTTGCGCGTCAGCAAACGGAAGCGCCAGGTAAAACCGGGCCACACGGTGCAGTTGCGGCCGCTGACTGGGTGCAGGTACCAGCTATTGCAGCCGCCTGCATTCCATACGGTGTTGCCCAGGCTGCCTTGCAGCTTGCCGTTGAACTTGTCCTGCACCGCCTGCTTGACCTCTAGGCTCTGCAATTCTTGCTCACCAAGCAGTTTGAGCGCGCCGAGCACGTAATGGATCTGCGACTCGATCATGTAGACCATCGAGTTGTGGCCCAGGCCGGTGTTCGGCCCCATCAGGAAGAACAGGTTGGGGAAGCCGGCAGTGAGGGTGCCTTTGTAGGCCTGCGGGCCTTCCGGCCAGGTGTCGAGTAGGTCTACGCCGCCACGGCCAAACACTGTGCCGCGCGGGAGAGGGTCACTGGGGGTGAAACCTGTACCGAAGATGATCGCGTCGATCTCGCGCTCTTTACCGTCCACGGTGCGGATGCTGCCGCTGCGGATTTCCTCGATACCGTCAGTGATCAGGTCGACGTTGGGCTGGGTCAACGCCGGGAAATAATCGTTGGAGATCAGTACGCGTTTACAGCCCATCAGGTAATCCGGGGTGACCTTGGCGCGCAGGACCGGGTCCTTGATCTGCTTGTTGATGTGCCACTTGCTGACTTTCTGGGCGAGGGTCATCACCTTGGGCAGCATGGCAAAGCCGATTACCCGGCTTTCAAGCATGGCGTAGATGGCGCCACGCCAGAGTTTTTGCAGCAGTGGGAAGCGCTTGAAGCGGTTGCGTTCGCGTTCGCTGATGGCACGGTCAGGCTTGGGCATGATCCACGGCGCAGTGCGCTGGTACAGGTCGAGTTGGCTGGCCTGCTTCTGGATCTGCGGCACGAACTGGATTGAGGAGGCGCCGGTGCCGATTACCGCGATGCGTTTGCCGGTGAGGTCATAGCTGTGATCCCACTGCTGTGAGTGGAAGACCTTGCCGGTGAAATCGCCCAGCCCCTTGAGCGCCGGAATCGATGGGGTGGACAGCGCACCCATGCCGGACACCACGAACTGCGCAGTGTAATGATTGCCGGTACTGTCACTGATCTGCCACAGCTCCTGCTGTTCATCCCAGGCCATGCGGGTGATCTCGGTGTTCAGCTGGGTATGGTTCTGCAGACGGTACTTGCTCCAGCAACCTTCCAGGTAGCCCTGGATCTCCGGCTGTTTGGCGAACATGCGCGTCCAGTCGGGGTTCTGCTCGAAGGAGAAGGAGTAGAGGTGCGATTGCACGTCACAGCCGCAACCCGGGTAGTTGTTGACCCGCCAGGTGCCGCCAACGCCGGCTTCTTTTTCGAACAGCAGGAAGTCATGTTCGCCGGCCTGCTTCAGGCGGATGGCCATGCCCAGGCCGGAGAAGCCCGTACCGATAATGGCGACCTTGCAGTGGCGGGTGGCAGAAGGGGGTGAGACGGGTGCATTCATGGCCAAGCTCCTGTTATGTTTATTGCTGGCGTATACAGCTGTATACCAAGGTAGACAAATGTATACTCGCCAGCAAGTGCCATTCT
>DASRUM010000259.1:0-21348 GCA_035655415.1 Pseudomonas sp. | reverse complement strand
AACACCGCGCCGCCGGCCTGCTCGACCAGCAACACCCAGGCCATAGCTTCGGCGCCAGCATTCCGAAAGAAATCACCGCTGAATTTGTCCGTGAGGAAATTGCCCGCGGCCGCGCGATTATTCCGGCCAACATCAACCACGTGGAGCTGGAGCCGATGATCATCGGCCGCAACTTCCTGGTGAAGATCAACGGCAATATCGGTAACAGCGCGCTGGGTTCGTCCATTGAAGAAGAAGTGGCCAAGCTGACCTGGGGTATTCGCTGGGGTTCGGACACGGTGATGGACCTGTCCACCGGCAAGCACATTCACGAAACCCGCGAGTGGATCATCCGCAACTCGCCAGTGCCAATCGGCACCGTGCCGATCTACCAGGCCCTGGAAAAAGTTGGCGGCGCAGCCGAGGAACTGACCTGGGAACTGTTCCGCGACACCCTGATCGAGCAGGCCGAGCAGGGCGTGGACTATTTCACCATCCACGCCGGCGTATTGCTGCGTTATGTGCCGATGACTGCCAAGCGCGTCACCGGTATCGTTTCGCGCGGTGGTTCGATTATGGCCAAGTGGTGCCTGGCGCACCATAAAGAGAACTTCCTCTACACCCACTTCGAAGACATCTGCGAAATCATGAAGGCCTACGACGTCAGCTTCTCGCTGGGCGATGGCCTGCGTCCTGGTTCGATTGCCGACGCCAACGACGAAGCGCAGTTCGGCGAGCTGGAAACCCTCGGCGAGCTGACCAAGATCGCCTGGAAGCACGACGTGCAAACCATGATCGAAGGCCCCGGTCACGTGCCGATGCAGCTGATCAAGGAGAACATGGACAAGCAGCTCGAATGCTGTGACGAGGCGCCGTTCTACACCCTCGGCCCGCTGACCACTGACATCGCGCCGGGTTACGACCACATCACCAGCGGCATCGGTGCGGCGATGATCGGCTGGTTCGGTTGCGCCATGCTCTGCTATGTCACGCCCAAGGAACACCTGGGCCTGCCGAACAAGGACGACGTCAAGACCGGCATCATCACCTACAAGATCGCCGCGCATGCCGCCGACCTTGCCAAAGGCCATCCGGGCGCGCAGATTCGTGATAACGCATTGTCCAAGGCGCGCTTCGAGTTCCGTTGGGAAGATCAGTTCAACCTCGGTCTCGACCCCGACACCGCGCGCAGTTATCACGACGAAACGCTGCCCAAGGACTCGGCGAAGGTGGCACACTTCTGCTCCATGTGCGGGCCGAAGTTCTGCTCAATGAAGATCACCCAGGAAGTTCGCGTCTATGCTGAAGAGCAACGCATCGCCGCACTCGACCTGGATGCCGAGGCGGGCATGCAAGCCAAGGCAGCGGAGTTTAAGGCGCAGGGTGCGCAGCTCTACCACAAGGTGTGATGGAGCTTCTGCTAGGCGATTTTTGCGTAGCAGTATGGGAGTAACCAGGACGGGCCTTCGGGCCCGTTCCTGTTGAATAGGGGATGGATATGCAGCGAGATGATGTTGAGATAATTGAGCGCGAGAGCTGCTTTAGCGGCTTCTACAAGCTCGATCGGCTGCGTTTGCGCCATCGCCAGTTTGCCGGTGGCATGGGCCCGGAGCTGAGTCGCGAACTGTTCGTGCGTCACGATGCGGTGTGCGTGCTGCCCTATGACCCGCAACGCGATTGCGTGGTGTTGATCGAGCAGTTCCGTGTCGGCGCGATGGAGAAAAGCGCCAATCCCTGGCTGATGGAGCTGGTCGCCGGATTGATCGACAAGGATGAGCAGCCGGAGGAAGTCGCCTGTCGTGAGGCGATGGAGGAAGCCAATCTGCCGCTGACCTCGCTGTGGCCGATTACCCAGTACTACCCATCACCCGGCGGCTCGGATGAGCGCGTGCATTTGTTTGTCGGCCGTTGCGACAGCGAAGGTGCCGGCGGTGTGCATGGTCTGGCGGAAGAGGGCGAGGACATTCGCGTGCATGTCTGGCCGCTGGAAGATGCCCTGGATGCGGTTAAAGATGGGCGGATCGACAATGCCGCCAGCATCATCGCCTTGCAGTGGCTGGCGCTGAACCGTGCCGAAGTCCGGGGGCTGTGGTCATGAACCTGCTGCGCGAGCGTTATCGGGTCGACCTAGTCGAGCTGCAGACCGCTTGCGAACTCAACTATGTGCGCCTGCTGCAGCTGCTGCCGGACATGCGCGGGGAGGGGCTGCAGCAGGTTCGTCGTGTGGCCCTCAGTCAGGGCGAGCACCTACTCGGTGTGCTGGCTCTGGAGGTGCTGGAAACCTGCCCCTATACCTCGACCATCGAGGTGCGTCAGGAGCACAGCCTGTCCTGGTTGCCGGTGCCGCGTCTGGAGGTGCGGGTCTATCATGATGCGCGCATGGCCGAAGTGGTCGGCACGCAGAGTGCGCGGCGCTTTCACGGCATTTATCCCTACCCCAACGCCGCGATGCACCAGCCGGATGAAAAGACCCAACTCAACCTGTTCCTCGGCGAGTGGCTGAGCCACTGCCTGGCCTGCGGCCACGAACTGGCTCCCGTGCGTTAGGTTTTTCCACGTTCTGTCGATAATCAGTCGCAGGCGCATTATTCCAATACGCGCTAGCCTTAGGGTGTGCGTTGGATTTACAGCGGACGTTCTGTGATCTATTCCCCTTTCGCGGGTTTACCGCCCGCAGGGCTAGCCAGCATAATTCATGCATTCCGCTCAAGGAGACGGTCTTGCCGGGCGCGCCGACTAAAACCACTGCTGTTGATCACTCGGTACTGCTGGTGCAGTTATCCGACAGTCACCTGTTTGCCGACGAGGCAGGCAAGCTATTGGGCATGGATACCCAGGACAGCTTGCAGCGGGTGATTGAGCGTGTGCTGCAGGAGCAGCCGCAGATTGACCTGATCCTAGCCAGTGGCGACCTCTCGCAGGACGGCAGCGCTGAGTCCTACCAGCGTTTCCGCGAGATGACCGCCGCCATCCCCGCGCCAGCACGCTGGTTCCCCGGTAACCATGATGAAGTGCCAGCCATGCAGGCAGCCTGCGTTGGCAGTGATCTTCTGGAGCCAGTGATCGATCTGGGCAACTGGCGCGTAACCCTGCTTGACTCCTCGATCCCCGGTGCCGTGCCCGGTTACCTCAGTGAGCAGCAGCTTACCTTGCTGGAGCGCGCACTCAGCGAAGTGCCGGATCGTCATCACCTGATTTGCCTGCATCACCACCCGGTGTCCATCGGTTGCAAATGGATGGAGCCCATCGGGCTGCGTAATCCGGAGGCTTTGTTTGCCGTTCTGGAGCGTTTCAGCCAGGTGCGTGCAGTGCTCTGGGGGCATATCCATCAGGAACTCGATCAGCAGCGCGGCCCGATCCGCCTGCTGGCATCGCCCTCGACCTGCGTGCAGTTCGCGCCGGGCAGTGAGGAATTTCAGGTAGATAAGACCGCGCCGGGCTATCGCTGGCTACGTCTGTTTGACGACGGTCGCCTGGAAACCGGCGTGTCGCGGGTGACCGGTATCAAGTTCGAAATCGATTACACCATCAAGGGCTATTGAGCCGCTCGGCTAACCGGTTGCAGCCGGTCGCCGCAACCGGTTAGCCTCCCGCCCCATGACCACATCCATTCTCTATATTCACGGGCTTAACAGCTCGCCGGCATCGCTCAAAGCCAGCCAGCTTCAGCGCGCCATGGCGCAGCTGGGCTTGGACGCACAGCTACGGGTGCCGGGCCTGCATCACCATCCACGGCAGGCGATTGCTCAGCTCGAAGCGCTGATAGCCGAGCTTGGTCGGCCCGTGCTGGTTGGCAGCTCGCTTGGCGGCTACTATGCGACCCACTTGGCCGAACGCCATGGGTTGTCGGCGCTGCTGATCAACCCAGCCGTGCGCCCGCATCTGCGTTTCGACGGCTACCTGGGCCCGCAGAAGAACTATTACAGCGATGAGACCTGGGAGCTGACGGCCGACCATGTAACTGCGCTGGCCGAACTGGATGTGCTGGCGCTGCAAGACCCGGCGCGTTATCAGGTGTGGTTGCAGACCGCCGACGAAACCCTCGATTACCGTGATGCCCAGCGCTATTACCGGGCCTGCGCGCTGCGTATCCAGGCCGGTGGCGATCATGGCTTTCAGGGCTTTGCCGAACGCCTGCCGATGCTTTTCGCTTTCGCCGGTATTCCTCGCCATCTGTGGCAGGATATCGACTTTTCCGCTCTCAATTGACGAACAAGAGACCCCATGGCCCAGTAAGGTTCTAGCTCTTACAACGCCGATGCCATCGAAGTCCTTTCCGGCCTCGACCCGGTGCGCAAACGCCCGGGCATGTACACCGACACCAGCCGGCCCAACCACTTGGCCCAGGAAGTCATCGACAACAGCGTCGACGAAGCACTGGCCGGGCATGCCAAATCGATTCAGGTGATCCTGCACGAGGACAACTCCCTGGAAGTGCTCGACGACGGTCGCGGCATGCCAGTGGACATTCACCCGGAAGAGGGCGTGCCAGGGGTCGAGCTGATCCTCACCAAGCTGCACGCCGGCGGCAAGTTCAGCAACAAGAACTACCAGTTCTCCGGCGGCTTGCACGGCGTGGGTATCTCGGTGGTCAACGCGCTGTCGACCAGCGTGATCGTTACGGTCAAGCGCGACGGCAACGAATACCAGATGAGTTTTGCCGACGGCTACAAGGCCAGCGACCTGGCCGTGGTCGGCACCGTGGGCAAGCGCAACACCGGCACCAGCGTGCACTTCTGGCCGGACGCCAAGTATTTCGACTCCTTCAAATTCTCGGTTAGCCGCCTCAAGCACGTACTGAAAGCCAAGGCTGTGCTGTGCCCGGGGCTCGCGGTCAGCTTCGAGGACAAAGCCAGCGGCGAGAAAGTCGAGTGGATGTACGAAGACGGCCTGCGCTCCTACCTGGTAGATGCGGTCAGCGAATTTGAACGGCTACCCAATGAGCCATTTTGCGGCAGCCTGGCGGGTAATAAAGAAGCAGTAGATTGGGCGCTGTTGTGGCTGCCGGAAGGCGGCGACGCGGTGCAGGAAAGCTATGTCAACCTGATCCCTACTGCTCAGGGCGGCACACACGTCAACGGCCTGCGCCAGGGCCTGCTGGATGCCATGCGCGAGTTCTGCGAGTTCCGCAGCCTGCTGCCGCGTGGTGTCAAGCTGGCGCCGGAAGATATCTGGGAGCGCATCGCCTTCGTCCTCTCGATGAAGATGCAGGACGCGCAGTTCTCCGGGCAGACCAAGGAGCGCCTGTCGTCCCGTGAGGCGGCTGCCTTTGTTTCCGGTGTAGTGAAAGACGCCTTTAGCCTGTGGCTTAACGGCCACCCGGAGCTGGGTCAGCAGCTTGCCGAACTGGCGATCAGCAACGCCAACCGCCGCCTTAAGGCCGGCAAGAAGGTTGAACGCAAGCGCATCACCCAGGGCCCGGCACTGCCGGGCAAGCTGGCTGACTGCGCCGGGCAGGACCCGATGCGCTCTGAACTGTTTCTGGTGGAAGGTGATTCTGCTGGTGGTTCGGCTAAGCAGGCGCGTGATAAAGAATTTCAGGCGATCCTGCCGCTGCGCGGGAAGATTCTGAATACCTGGGAAGTCGATGGCAGCGAAGTGCTGGCCAGCCAGGAAGTGCACAACATCGCGGTGGCGGTTGGTCTCGATCCGGGCTCCAGCGACCTCTCGCAGCTGCGCTACGGCAAGATCTGCATCCTCGCCGACGCCGACTCCGACGGCCTGCATATCGCCACCTTGCTTTGCGCGCTATTCGTTCAGCATTTCCGTCCGCTGGTGGATGCGGGTCACGTTTATGTCGCCATGCCGCCGCTGTACCGCATCGACCTGGGCAAGGAGATTTTCTACGCCCTGGATGAGGCAGAACGCGACGGTATTCTCGACCGTCTGGTGGCCGAGAAGCGCCGTGGCAAACCCCAAGTCACCCGCTTTAAGGGCCTGGGTGAGATGAACCCGCCACAGCTACGGGAAACCACCATGGACCCCAACACCCGGCGGCTGGTGCAACTGACCCTGGACGACTACCCCGGCACCCAGGAAATGATGGACATGCTGCTGGCCAAGAAACGCGCCGGAGACCGTAAATCCTGGCTGGAGTCCAAGGGCAACCTGGCCGAGGTGCTGCTCTGATGCAGCGGCTGTTGGCTGTCTGCCTGCTACTCTGCTCACCCTTGCTGGCAAGTGCGGCGGTATTGGAAGAGCTGAAGCTGCTCAATGAGCAAGCGGTTAGCGGCGTCAGTGGCGGCAACCTGTCTGGCCTAGCCTGGTGCGATAACGCGCTGTGGGCGGTTTCCGATCGCGATGATCAGCAGCTGTATCGCCTGGAATCCGATGAGTCGCAGTGGCAGGCCACGGCCGAGACCTTTGTCGCGCCGCCTGCGCCGGATGCGCGCTTGCCCTGGGGGCTGCGCATGCGCAGCTGGGCTGCCAGCCTGGTGCGCGGTGGTGAGCTGGATTTCGAGGGCATCAGTTGTGACGCCGCCGGTAACCGTTTCCTGGTCAGCGAGGCCAAGGCGGCCGTGCTGCAGTTACCGGTTATAGGTGAGCCCAATTGGCTGAAACTGCCTCAGGGCCTGCTACGCCAGGCGCGCGCCAGTGGCATGTTGTTGCACTACAACTCGCTGTTTGAAGGTATTGCTGTCGATCCGGCTGGCGAGCGCTTGTACCTGGCTGCTGAGCGCATGCGTCGCGGTCTGCTGGTGGCGCACAAGCAACAAGCCATCTGGCGTTGTACTGGTGGCTGTGTGCTGTTCAGCGAAGCGGGCACGGAGCCTGCGCCCGAGCAGCTGGGCGCTAAAGAGCAGCCACGGGATTTCTCCGGCCTGGCCTTTCACAACGAAAAGCTCTTTACCCTTGAACGTCAGGCGCACCGCATCTGTCGGCGCAGCCTGAGCAATGGTCAGGTCGAGAAGTGCTGGTCGTTTGCTGCCGAAGCGCTGACGCCGGAGCGCCTCTATCCGCCGTCCTATGGCATGGCGGAAGCGTTGTGGGTGGATCAGGATGGTGCCTGGGTCGGCGTCGATAACGGCCGTTTCAGTCGAGCCGACGGTGAGTCGCGGCCGATTGTCTGGCGTTTTGCCGGACCTAAAGGCGGCTGGGGCAGCAAGCCGTGAGCGAGCAGCCTGCGGGTAAACGTGCCGGGCGCGTGATGCTGGTGCTGGCCTGGGGCGCGGCGCTGTTGCTGGCGACCAAGTTCTTCGGCGACTGGGAAGACGCCCAGCGCAACCCCAATCAGATGCCTGAGTCGCTGCATGGCAGCGGCTATGTTGAGGTGCACTTGGCCAGCAGTCGCCAGGGCCACTATATGGCCGGCGGCAAGATCAATGGCGAGGAGGTGACGTTTCTTCTCGATACCGGCGCAACGCAGGTCGCGGTGCCGATCGAGGTGGCGCAGCGCCTGGGTTTGCAAGCCGGCGCGGCAATCACCATCAACACCGCCAATGGCCGTGCAACGGCTCATCGCACTCGGCTTGAGCGCCTGCAGTTGGGCGATATCGTGCTGACCGACGTAGAGGCTTTGATCGCACCCGGCATGGGCGGCGACGACGTATTACTGGGCATGAGTGCCCTGAAACAACTCGAATTTACTCAGCGCGGCGGCACTTTGATGCTGCGCCAGACAACTTCGCAACAACCCACTTTGCAATGAGGCACGCATGAGCGAATCCCTCGATTTGAGCCTGGACGGTGTTGAACGCCGTTCCCTTGCCGATTTTACCGAGCAGGCTTACCTCAATTACTCCATGTACGTGATCATGGACCGCGCGTTGCCGCATATCGGCGACGGCCTCAAGCCCGTGCAGCGGCGCATCGTCTACGCCATGAGCGAACTTGGCCTGGACGCCGACTCCAAGCACAAGAAGTCGGCGCGTACCGTCGGCGACGTGCTCGGTAAGTTCCACCCGCACGGCGACAGCGCCTGCTACGAAGCCATGGTGCTGATGGCCCAGCCCTTCAGCTATCGCTACACCTTGGTCGACGGCCAGGGCAACTGGGGTGCGCCGGATGATCCCAAGTCCTTCGCCGCCATGCGTTACACCGAGGCGCGCCTGTCGCGTTACTCGGAAGTGCTGCTGACCGAACTGGGCCAGGGTACCGTGGACTGGGTGCCGAACTTCGACGGCACCATGAATGAGCCGGCGACCCTGCCGGCGCGCCTGCCGAATATTCTACTTAACGGCACCACCGGCATCGCCGTGGGTATGGCCACCGACGTGCCGCCGCATAACCTGCGTGAGGTTGCGACGGCCTGTATTCGCCTGTTGGACGAGCCGAACGCCACGGTCGAGCAGCTCTGTGAGCATATTCTCGGCCCGGACTACCCGACCGAAGCGGAAATCATCACCCCGCGCAGCGACCTGCTGAAAATCTACGAAACCGGCAAGGGCTCGGTGCGCATGCGAGCCGTGTACCGCGTCGAGGACGGCGACGTGGTTGTCACGTCGCTGCCGCATCAGGTGTCCGGGGCCAAGGTGCTAGAGCAGATTGCCGCGCAGATGCAGGCGAAGAAGCTGCCGATGGTCGCCGACCTGCGCGATGAGTCGGACCACGAGCACCCCTGCCGCATCGTGATCATCCCGCGCTCCAACCGGGTGGATGCCGACGAGCTGATGCAGCACCTGTTCGCCACCACCGAGCTGGAGTCCAGCTACCGGGTCAACACCAACGTGATTGGCCTAGACGGCAAGCCGTCGGTAAAAGACCTGCGCACCCTGCTCACCGAGTGGTTGCAGTACCGCGTCGGCACCGTGCGCCGTCGCCTGCAGTTCCGTCTGGACAAGGTCGAGCATCGCCTGCACCTGTTGGAAGGCCGCTTGATTGCCTTCCTCAACCTCGACGAAGTCATTCGCATCATCCGCACCGAGGATTCGCCCAAGCCGGTGCTGATGGAGCGCTTCGGTCTTACCGAGATCCAGGCCGAGTACATCCTTGAGACCCGCCTGCGTCAGCTCGCACGGCTTGAAGAAATGCAGATCCGTGGCGAGCAGGAAGAGCTGGCCAAGGAACGCGACAAGCTGCTGGCCCTGCTGGGCAGTGAAACCAAGTTGAAGAAGCTGGTGCGCCAGGAACTTCTGGCCGACGCCGAGAAATACGGCGACGACCGTCGCTCGCCGATCGTTGCCCGCGCCGAGGCCAAGGCGCTCAGCGAAACCGAGTTGATGCCGACCGAGCCAGTCACCGTGGTGATCTCGGAAAAAGGCTGGGTGCGCTGCGCCAAGGGCCACGATATCGACGCCACTGGTCTCTCGTACAAAGCTGGCGATGGCTTCAAGACCGCCGCGCCAGGTCGCTCCAACCAGTACGCGGTGTTTATCGACTCCACCGGGCGCAGTTACTCGCTGGCCGCGCACTCGCTGCCCTCCGCCCGTGGCCAGGGCGAGCCTTTGACCGGCCGCCTGACGCCGCCGCCGGGGGCGACCTTCGAATGTGTGCTGCTACCGGATGACAGTGCGCTGTATGTGATCGCCTCCGATGCTGGCTACGGCTTTGTGGTCAAGGGTGAAGACCTGCAAGCCAAGAACAAGGCCGGTAAGGCGTTGCTCAGCCTGCCAACTGGCGCGCTGGTGGTGCCGCCGAAGCCGTTGGCCAACCGCGAAGAAGATTGGCTGGCCGCGGTAACCACCGAAGGCCGTCTGCTGCTGTTCCCGGTGCGCGATCTGCCGCAACTGGGCAAAGGCAAGGGCAACAAGATCATTGGTATCCCCGGTGAGCGGGTTGCTTCGCGCGAGGAATACCTCACCGATCTGGCCGTGCTGCCGGTCGGGGCGACCCTGGTGTTGCAGGCCGGTAAGCGCACCCTGTCGCTCAAGGCCGATGACCTGGAACACTACAAGGGTGAGCGCGGACGCCGTGGCAACAAGTTGCCGCGCGGCTTCCAGCGGGTCGACAGCCTGTTGGTCGAGTTCCAGGGCTAAGCGCTAGGCCTTGACGCATGCCGGCACAGTGCCGCGCTGGAGTCGCGGGCGGCTTTCAAGGATGATATGCGGCCGTAATGTGGACGATTGACATGATCCACTTGCACCTAATTTGCTATGCGCGCCGGTAGACCTACCGACTGGATGAGTAAGATGACTGCACTGCGTTTTCCTGGAGTTTTGCTGCTGGCCGGGGTGCTTGGCCTGGCGGGTTGTACGCGTTATCAGCAAGCGCCGCTGTACCAGCTCGATAGCGGCGAGATTCGCATGCCAGCAGCCGAGCAAGGCATTGCCGTGCTGCTTGGGCCGGTGGTGATTGCCGATTACTTGCAACGCGAGGCGCTGTTGCAGCGCCAGACCGACGGTAGCCTAACCGCCGCCGAGGACGCGCGCTGGGCGGGCAGCCTGGCCGCCGACATCGATCAGCAGCTGTTGCGCCAGTTGGCCTCGCGTCTGGATAGCCAGCGTCTGGCGCTGGCGCCGGCTGCTGCCGGTTTTGTGCCGCAGGTGCGTTTGGGGCTGTCGATTACCCGCCTGGACTCTGGTCCGCAGCGGCCGGCCGTGCTGGAAGCGCAGTGGCGTTTAACCGGTACTGACGGCAAGTTGCTCGACGGGCGTCTGGTGCGTCTGGAAGAAGCCCACAGCGGTACTATTGTCGACCAGGTGCGGGCGCAGAGTCGGCTGGTACAACAGTTGGTCGAGCAATTGGCTGTAGCCGTGGAAACTCACGGTAAACCTGCGGCAGCAGTACCCGCACCGCCACGTAAATCAGCGCCGGTAAAACCGGCGCCATCCACGCCGCGTATCCCGGTGTTTGAACCGATGCGTGATGAGGGCGAAGTCTTCCGTTTCTAAACGATAAGCCGTAGCACCTGTCTGAGCGGTTCAGTCAGGTGCGTGCGCTTAGTTGCTTTCGTGCATACGCGCCAGCTGGCGCTCCAGCAGCGACGGGTAGGGCTCCAGCAACCGCTCCACACAGCAGGCGCCTTGCGGACTGGCGATGGCGCGAATGCGCGCGCGCTGGCTGACCAATGCATCGTCGGCAATGCTGCGTTCGACCAGCAGCAGGTTGCGGCTGTGTTGTGACAGCGCAAGGGCGTTCTGCGCCGTTTCGCTGAGCAGCAGATCGCCCTGGCTGAGGTCGCTGAGGTTTTCACCCAGGGTCAGGCCAAGCTGCAGTTGCAGGGTGATGCCGCTGTCCGCCACTTCGATCTGCAGGGCATGACCGAGCGCACGCATCAATTCGCCGCAGCAGATGGCGTGGGTCAGGTAGTCCTCACCAATTTCCAACTGGTGAAACAGCATCAGGCTGCTGCCATCGCTGAGGGTGTGCAGCTCACCCTGATACAGGCTTGCAGCCCGGTCCAGGCAGTCGCGGTAGCGTTGCAGCAACTCCATCAGGCGACTGCGCGGCAGGCGCCGTAGTTGTTCCTGGGCACCCAGCTGGATTGCCAGCACGGCGCTGGGCTGCGGCTGCTGTGGTGCGGGTACAGCTGCAGCTACAGGCACATGTTCGTCATCATCGCGCAGCTCGGAGAATGGATCGTCCACTGTGCTGTCGGCGTAGGGCTCGGCGCCATCGTCCAGGGATTCAACCGGCTCGTTCTGCTTATCGAAGCGCTCATCGCGCAGGTCGCGCACTTCGAAGTCCGGCTCATCATCGAACGATTCAGGCAGGTAGTCGTCATCGTCCTGGGCGACTGGCTCGTCGTCGTAGAACGGTTCTTCGTCTTCTTCTGGCAGTGCAGGTTTCTCCGGTACCAGGCGTGCCAGCAACTGGCGCGCCAGGTCACCGATTTCATCCTGGCGGCCGGCGCCGGGCGCCGGATCATCCGGGTCACGCAGCCAGACTCGCAGCTGCAGCAGTGGCGTGGAGATATGCCGCCCCAGGCGCATGCTCAGGGATAGGGTCAGGGCCAGCAGAATCAGGCTGAGAATGCCCATGCTCTGCAGGCTGATGGTCATCGGTTGCTGGAATTGCTGCATATCCAGGCTGATGCGCAGCTGCCCGGCGATCACCTCCTGGAAGGTAATCGGCGTCGAATACAGCCCTTCGGTTTCACCGAGCATGCTCTGGCTGGGGCGCGAGCCGGCTTCGGCGAGGATGCGGTTGTCCACGCTGTAGATTGCGGCGTGGGCCACCAACGGGTTTTTCACCAGGTTATTGAGCAACACGTTGAGGCTGAGGATGTCATTGGACACCAGCAGTTCGGTCGCCGAGGCGGCCGTTTGGGTAATCAGGCTGGTACCCAGGGCTTCGGCCTGCTGCTGCATGGCATGCTTAAACTGCATGCCAATCACCCAGCCATAGATCACCAGGGCCAGGGCCACCAGCAGCAGGCTATGGCTGACAATGCGCAATGCCAGAGGGATGCGCCGTTGGCGCAGGGCCTGGAACAGCAGCAGGAAGAAGTTATCGGGTTTTACGGGGGTGGGCCGGTTCACAGAGCTCGGCTCATGTCGACTGTAGTTGGCGCGCAGTATAGCGGCGCCCCGGCAGTGGGCAAAGCGCCGTGCGTGGCTGTTTACCCGTGAAAATGGGTAGAATGTGCGCCTTTTCCGCGGCTTGTGACCCGTTCAGCACGCCGCTGCCCCTGACGCTGTACTGGAGACCGAGCCTTGCGCGAAATCGTCCTGATCAATATCACCGGCGAAGATCGCCCCGGTTTGACTGCTGCCATCACTGGCGTGCTGGCCCAGGGCGGGGTGAATATCCTCGATATTGGCCAGGCGGTGATCCATGACACCCTGTCGTTCGGCATCCTGGTCGAGATCCCGGATACCGAGCGCGCCTCGTCGGTGCTCAAGGACATTCTGTTTACCGCCTACAAGCTCGATCAACAGGTGCGTTTCACTCCGGTGTCCGAAGCGGACTACCAGCAATGGGTGAGTGGCCAGGGCAAGGCTCGGCATATCGTCACCCTGCTAACGCGCAAGGTTACCGCCGAGCAGCTGCAGCGCGTCAGTGCAATTACCGCGCGTTATGACCTGAATATCGACCATATCGACCGCCTTTCCGGGCGCATGCCGCTGGATATGCCGGCCGAGCAGGGCAAGGGCTGCATCGAGTTTTCCGTACGCGGCGAGCCGGCTGATCCGGCAGCTCTGCGCGCCGAGTTCCTTAGCGTGGCGCAGGAATTGAATGTCGATATCGCCTTCCAGCGCGATTCGCTGTTCCGCCGCAATCGCCGCTTGGCGGTGTTCGACATGGATTCGACGCTGATCGAGGCCGAAGTCATCGATGAGCTGGCCAAGGCCGCAGGCGTGGGTGAGCAGGTTTCAGAAATTACCGAGCGCGCCATGCGTGGTGAGCTGGATTTTGCCGCCAGCTTCCGCGAGCGCCTGGCGCTGCTCAAGGGCCTGCCGGAAGGTGTTCTGGCCGATATCGGCGCGTCTCTGCGCCTGACTGAAGGCGCGGAAACCCTGTTCAGCGAGCTACGCCGCTTGGGTTACAAGACCGCGATCCTCTCCGGCGGCTTTACCTACTTTGCCAAGCAGCTGCAGGCCAAGCTGGGTATCGACTATGTGTTCGCCAACGAGCTGCAGATTGTCGATGGCCTGGTCACTGGTGTGGCGGTCGAGCCGATTGTTGACGCTCAGCGCAAAGCTGACTTGCTGCGCGAGCTGGCGGCCAAGGAAGGCTTGCGTCTGGAGCAGACCATCGCGGTGGGCGACGGCGCCAATGATTTGCCGATGCTGGCGATTGCCGGCCTGGGTGTGGCGTTTCGCGCCAAACCGCTGGTCAAACAATCGGCCAAACAGGCGATCTCGACCCTGGGCCTGGACGGCATTCTCTATCTGTTGGGCTTTCGCGATCGCGACGGCCTGGAGTAAACGACAGGTAAACAAAAGCCGCCCTCGGGCGGCTTTTTTATTTCGCCGGTTGTTACTCGTCACCGGCCGAGAAATCGTAATCCATCGACTGGCTCGGGCCCTGCAGGTAATGCCCCTGGATATAGTTGACCCCAGCCTGCCAGAGAGTGGCCAGTACGCTGGCGCTCTCGACGAAGGGCACGATGGTCAGCTTGGCTTGGGAGTGCAGGCTGGCCAGCAGGGTTTTCAACGCTTCCTGGTTTTCCGCCTTGCTCAGGTCCTGGGAGAACGAGCTGTCGACTTTGACGAAGTCGATATGCAGGTGCTTGAGCGTGTTGAACGGATTCAGTGAGCAGCCGAACTGGGTCAGTGCGGTTTTGCAGTGCAGCTCGTTGAGGCCCTGGGTGATGGCCTTGGCCTGTTTCAGGTAGGCAATCGCATCCGGCTCGCTGAACTGGAACACCAGTGAGTCCGACGGGAGGCGGGCGGCTTTCAGGGCCACGCTGAGCCATGGCAGCAGGGTTGGATCTTGCAAACTGGCGCTTGAAAGGTGCACGAACAGGCGAGTGTTGTGGCCTTTGCTGCGGTGGTCGGCGAGCAGTTTGATCGAGTTGAGGATCACCCAACGGTCGATTTTTTCGGCAAGCCCGGCATCTTTGGCTGCACTGAACAGCTCAGCCGGCGGAATTTCTTCGCCCTGCGGGCTGATCAGGCGCAGCAGCGCTTCATAGTGCTCAAAGCTGTCGCCGCGCAGGCTGATGATCGGCTGGAACAGCAGGCGGAAGCTATTCTTCTCCAGCGCCTGCTGAATCATCGCGACAATATTGCCGCGGCTTGCTGCTGCGGCCAGCTCATCGGCTGGGTTGAACACCTTGATTGCGTTGCCATCGCTCAGCTCGTCGGCGCAGCGATGGGCGCGGTCGACTACTTCTTGGGCCTTGGCGGTTTTCTCGTTAAGTCCGGCTACGCCAATCGACAGCGTACTTTGCACGGTGCGGCCGCTGACGTCGAACAGGTGACTTTCGACTTTTTTCAGCAGGCTGTTCAGCTGCTCGCGAGTACTTTCCGGGTTGACGCCGGGTTGCAGCACGGCAAATACGTCATCACCAAAGCGCGCCAGTTGCGCGTCGGCGCTGAAGTGCGCGCGGAGCAAGTTGGCCAGGTCGGTCAGCAAAATATCTATGCCCGCCAAACCTATGTCGGCAAGCAGGCTGGCGTAGCGGTCAACGCGGATGTAAGCGAGGCTGGACGGTTGTCCGGCATTTACCGCGCGCTCGGCGGCACTGTCCATCAGTTCGAGGAAGTGGGTGCGATTGAACAGGCCTGTGACCAGATCCTGGCTGCTGATCTCGCGCAGTTTTTCTTCCAGTTCGGCGTTGCCGGTTTCGGCGCGAATCACCACCTGGATGCACGGTTCGCCATCGTAGGTGGCGGGGGAGAAGCTCATCTGCGCCGGGAAGCTCTGGCCGTTGGCTTTGATTCCGGTACAGCTGAGCTCGGCGCTGCCTTCGGCGCTTTGGTAGTTTTTCAGAAAATCTTTAAAGTTGACCTGATCACAGCCAGCGATCAGGTCAATCATCGGCATGCCTTCCAGCTCGTCGGCATCTTCGTAGGCGAACAGCTCCAGATAGGCGCGATTGGCGTAGATGTGCATGCCGTCGTGCACGTAGGTGATGGCATCGACGGAGCTGTCGAGCAGCAGTTGGCAGCGTTTTTCCGCTTCGCGCAGGGCCACTTCGGAGGCGCGGCGGGCACGGCGTTCTTCTAGGTTGATCAGTTCGCGCTTGGCGACCAGAACCAGGCGCTCGTCTTCACCTTGTGGCAACGCGTCCTGGGCGCCGAGCATCAGCGCTTCGGTGACGCTGTCGGAGTCGTTGTCTGCAAGCAGCTGGATGACTGGAATATCCTTGGCCTGGCGGCGGATCGCGCCAATCGCTTCACTTGGCGCCAGTTGTTCGCTGCTCGGTGCGCAAATCAGCAGGTCCCAGCTTTGCTGCAGGGCTTCGTTGAGGTCGTCGCTGGAGCTAAGGCGGTGCACGCGGGTGGCCCGTCCGGCATTACGGAACAGGCTGACCAGGCGCTCGGCCTCATTCTGGGAGTCTTCGAGTATCAGTAGCCGAATGGTTTTTTTTTCAATGGCCATGGTCTGGTATCAAATCTGCGCCAAACGGGCGCGAAAAGGCGACAAAAGGGAGTGCGTCGGCAATCTACAGCGACTTCCAAAGTGAGTCAAAGTCTTCCTCCCCGCCTGGCGTGCGGCTTTTCGGCGCTGTGACAGGTTTCCCGTGCTCACTGCTGATCTGCTCGACGCCCCGGTATTCAAACTGGTTGAAGCTACCGGTGCTGGTTTGTCTGCGGCTGAGCACCGCACGGTGTTCGTTGCCATTGATATTGATGCTGACCTTGTTGCCTTCCTGGAACGGCAGGCGCGCGGTGATCAGGCTGGCTGGGCGCGAAATGGCGCTGATTTCCGGCAACAGCAGGGCCCGTAGATACTGGCTGTTTTGCTCAGCCTTGCGCACCAGCTGCAGGCCGCAGGCTTGCGCATGCGGGGCAATCAACTCAATGCCCATCTGGGTGCCGCCGCCACGTACCTGGCGAATCCAGCGCACTACGGCAATGCTCCAGCCTTGCTGCGGCAGGCCTTGTACGCCCAGTAGTTCGCCGGCCTGCAATTGGCTGGGCACATCTTTCGGCCATGACAAGCAGTAGCCGCCTGGGCTGATATTGACGATGGTCACTTCATAGGTCGGGTAGCTTTCTTGGCCACTGGGCTCGGCAGGCGCATTGGGCTGATGCGGCTTGTTGTATTGGATTTCCTCGAAGGGCAGACCGCTTTCCCACTGGTTGCTCTTTTGCGCATCAAAGGCGTTCGACCAGACATCCGGTGCGCCGGTGTCAGGCTTGAATACCGCAGCATTGGTCGTCACCGGCTGCTGCAGCACTTCGTTAAACGGACGTTTGCCGGCCAGATAGAAATGCAGCGCGCTCATGCCGATGCACAGGGTTAGGGCGCCCTGGCCCTGGCTGCGTTGGAAGGTGCGTTCGGCAATATCGCCCCAGGCGGCGGCCAGGTGCTGCAGCATGTCGTGGCTGAAGCCCTCCGGGACGGCCAGGCGAGATTGCGCGAGGTTTTCGGCCGGCAGCAGCAGGTGCTCTTTGATGGCGTCTACCAACTGGCTGGGATCGATGCCCACCGCTTTATGCAGCTCGCTCTGCTGGAATAGCGAGATATAACGGGGCGGGCCATCCAGTTGCGGCGCAATGGCGAACAGGCTGGAGGGCGCATCTCCGGCTTGCAGGGTCGCTAGCGCGCTCCAGGGTTCGAGCACTTCGGCCAGGCGCGCAATAGCGCTTTGGCGCATCTGGTTGCAGCGCGCGCAACCGAGTAGCAGAGCGACCAGATAGCTTTGCTCGGTGCTTAAACCTTGGGTGCGCAGGGCTTGACTGTCACGAACCATGGTCTTTTGCAGGCCGCGGGCCAGGGCTATCTGGTACAGCTGGTGCAACTCCAGCCAGAGACCTTCTGGAACAGGGCAGTACAGTTGGCTGGCGCGAATTAGCGGGCCACATAGGCTGTGAGTGGCGCGCTGCAGGGCGACGGCTAGCAGCTGGTGGCGCTCACGACCGGGTTGTGCGGCCAGGCGGGCGACGATCAGTTTGTAGCCGATGGCCAGGTGGTTTTGCAGGGCCTGGCAGAGGTTGGCAACCTTACGCGGCCGTTCATCAAGGACGATGGCCTGGTTAAGGAAATGTTTTTCCAGTTGCTTGCAGACGAAATAGATCTCCGGGCGGAGGATCTCCAGCAGTTGCAGGCGATTTTCTGAGGGGGTCAGCAGTTGGTTAAGTTCAACCAATGCCTGGTAAAGCTGGCGTGCGGTTTCACCGATATTGGCTTTGGGCAGACCATTGACCCACTTTTTCAGATCACGAGGACTGGCTTCGCAGAATGACAGGCTTTGCTTATCCGGCGTGGTGACACGCAGGAGCAAGTGAGAATTCTGTTTATCCATCTAAGTCGGATACTCCACAGCGCACGGGCAAGGCAGGTGAGTCTAGGAATTATGTTTCGACTCTAGCAGCATCTCGCGCCCCCCGCAGCCATGTCCTTGGCTGGGTTGCCAAGCTGGCACGGCATACAAACCATCTGGAAGTCATTGTTGTGACTGGTTTTCTGCTCAGCGGTTCACTCTAGGCCGTCGCTCCGGCACTGCTTGTGTACGCTGACAGTGCCGGGTTGGCGTGTTAGCCGCGTGGCTCGGCGAGGCGCTGGCCCATCTGTACCGGGCTGTTAGCGGTCAATTCTTCGGCCCACTGCACCTGTTCCGGGCCAAACAACACGATGGCGGTGGAGCCCAGTTTGAAGCGCCCGAGCTCTGCACCTTTTTCCAGCACGATTGGTGCACGTGCTGCTTCGTCGTAACTGAATGTTTTCAACGCGCGTTTCGGTGGGGTGATCAGGCCTGCCCAGACGGTTTCAATCGAGGCCACGATCATCGCGCCGACCAGTACCACGGCCATCGGGCCGCGTTCTGTGTCGAACAGGCAGACCACGCGCTCGTTGCGCGCGAACAGCTCGGGTACATTTTCCGCTGTGGTCTGATTGACCGAGAACAGCCGGCCTGGCACGTAGACCATTTCTTTCAGGGTGCCAGCCAGCGGCATGTGCACGCGGTGGTAGTCCTTGGGTGAAAGGTAGATGGTGGCGAAATCGCCGCCCATAAAGGCCGCGGCACGCTCCGTGTCGCCGCCCAGCAGCTCAATCACGCTGAAGCTGTGGCCCTTGGCCTGAAATACTCGACCTTGTTCGATTTTGCCGAGTTGGCTGACTGCGCCATCGGCGGGGCTGAGCACCGCGCCAGGTGTGCTGTCGAGCGGGCGGGCGCCGTCTTTCAGGGCGCGCGTAAAGAAGTCATTGAAGTGGGCGAAAGCGGTCAGGTCTTCGACCTGGGCTTCGCTCATGTTGACCTGGTACTGCTTGGCGAACCAGCCGATCAAGCGGTTCTTGAACCAACCGGCGCGGCATTCCGCGGCGCAGCCGATCAGGCGCGAAAGCAGGTGATGCGGCAGCAGGTACTGGCTGAGGATAAACAGGCGATCTTTCATTGGCGTTCCTTAAAAGTGGCTGGCGGTCTGCGGCTTAACGCTCGACCGGGGTATCCGGATGGTTGCCCCACTCGCCCCAGGAGCCGGCGTAGGCTTTTACCCGTGGATAGCCGAGAAGCTTGGCGACCAGGTAGGTAAAGCCGGAACGGTGGTGGGTCTGGCAGTGGGTGATGATTTCTTTGTCGGCCGTGATGCCGAGGCTATTGAGCTGCGCCTGGATGTCCTGGCGAATGCGCAGCGCCCGCGCCGGATCCATGCCCGCAGTCCATTCGAAATTGATGGCTCCGGGGATATGCCCGGCTTTTTGCGCCAGGGCTTTCTCACCGCTGTATTCACTGGGGGCGCGGGCATCCCAGATGGCCAGGTCGGCGGCGCCAAGGCGGCTTTGCAGGTATTCACGGGTGGCGATCGGTGCTGCATGCAGCTGCAGGGCAACAGCCTGTGCGCCGGTATTCGGCACAACTGTGCTGAGCTCGCGCTCCTCTGCCAGCCAGGCCTGTAGGCCGCCGTCCAAATAGTGGTAACGCTGATGGCCGATCACATCCAGCAGCCAGATAAAGCGTCCGGCCCAGCCGCCGCCTTCATCGTCATACACCACATACACGGCATCGGGGTTATGCCCCAGCTCGCCGAACAATTGCTCAAGTTGTGCCTGTTCCGGCAGCAAACCAGGTGCTGGCGGCAGGCCCAGCTGGGTGCGTTTAGGGTCGACAAAATGGGCGCCAGGGATGTGGCCGGCGGCGTAGCGGGCGCTGCTGGTCAGGTCAACCAGGATCAGCTCGGGCGCATCCAGGCGGCTGGCCAGTTGCGCGGGTTCGATCAGCAAGGACAACTCAGCGAAGGCGGTCATGCCGGGCCTCTTTTGGCGGGAAGGGACGGATTGTAGCGGAAAGCCTAGCGACCGCGGTTGGCAAAGCTGGTCAGGGCGCGCTCAATGCATTGCACGGTTTTGCCGAAGCCCTGCACGCTGGCATCACTCAGTGCCTGGCCGCCCTGATCGGCGAGGATCAGCATGACCACGCGGTTGTTGCTGGCGATCGAGCGAATCAGCAGGTGTTCGCTGGGGAACAGGCTTTTCAGTGAGCCAGGTAGCATCGCGGAAAACTGCGCGATGTTGGCAGGGCTCAGTTTGAGTTGTGCCGGGGCACTGAGCAGGCGGCGCAGCACCTGGCTTTGCTGCGGGTCAAGGCTGAGGCTGGCGGCGGCTTTGTCCAGGCCGCTCTGCTGCTGGGCGATCAGGCGGGTGTGGTTGCGATCAGCGAGCAGGATCAGTACCCGGTGCATGCCGCAGGCCTGGATGGCCTGATTGGCGCAGGCGGTGAGCTGCAGCACGTTGGTAAACGCACTGGGTTGTGCGAGCAGTTGCGCGCATTGCTGGCGCCATTCGCTGACGACCGCCGCCTTGGGTTGTTCGACTGTGACTCGCAGGTGCCGCGCCTGCCACGGCCAGAGCAGCGCTTCGGCGGGGTGCCAAAGGTCGGTGCCGGGCATTTGCCGGGCGCTGCTAACGGCGTTCTGGTGCAGCAGCTGCTGCACGTTATCGAGCGGCAGCTGCAGGAATAAACCGGTCAGGCGCTGCCAACGCAGGCTGTGCGGGCTGTTCCACGCATAATGCGCGGACAGCGCCAGGCCGTTGGCCAGCAGAATGCTGTTGGCCGGTTGAGTCAGCCAGCGCCGTAGGTTGCTGTCGGCGTCGAGGACTTGTTGCTGATGCAGGGGATGTTCATTGTCGCGGGCGATATGCAGCGCTTTGACCAGCAGGCGTCGGTCGCTGACCAGCAGCCGATAGCCCTGAGTAACCCACTCCGGCAAATTCCATTGCTCGCTCAGGGCCAAGCAGAGTTTCAGCAGCGGTACGCCGAGCAACTCCTGCTCTACCTTGCTCGCGGCTTCGCCCTTGACCAGTACACGCTGCTCCCAGACCTCGAACAGCTCAGGGTGGGCGGCGAGCAAGGTCCAGATCGGTGCGAGAAACAGCAGGCTGCCCCAGTGCACTTCCTGCCACAGCCGCGCCAGGCGGCCGGCAAACAGGCCGTTGGCCTGGTGGCTGGCATGCTGACTGATCAGCTGAATTTGCCGCAGGGCTTTAGGTAAATCCTGCTCGGGCAGGGCGGGCAGGGCATTAAGCAGGTCTTCGGTGCGTTTGATGCCGAGGCGGCTGATGGCAGCTTCGAGGCTTTCGGTTTGCTCGCTCAGGCCGCTGCTCTTGCGGTTGGCTTCACGCAAGACGCTGAGCGCCAGCGCTGGGCAGCCCTGCATCAGGTCTGCCAGCTCACGCATCGAGCGATTACTGTCCGCCAGGGCACGCCGCAGTTTTTGTTGACTGTCGATGGAAGCAGGCAATAGCTGGCTGTCCAGCTGCTTGAGCCAGTCTGTCAGGGTGCGCGGATAGGGTGCGGGCTTTGGCATGCGGGTTGAGACAAGCTGGCTTTTGACCTTAACTGGCTATAGTCTCGCGCAAAACTTCCGATAAATAGAAGGGTTGTTTTGCAAAGCCCCTTTCTACCCTCTCTGGCAAGTCTCTTTCTATGGCAAA
>DASRUM010000258.1:0-11511 GCA_035655415.1 Pseudomonas sp. | reverse complement strand
AAGGCCAGGAGCTCACACCATTATTTGGCCAGCCAGACTGGTTTCTCGGCATACTGCCGTGCCAGGCCGGTAACCTGAAAGTGCTGGATACCGCGCGCTGGGTGATGCCGGATCGTTACCGCGATGATTTTCGCGAAGGTTTGCAGTATGTGATTTCCGTTGAAGGCTATGAATGGGGGCTGGCGGTGCATCAGGTCAGTCGCTCGATTCGTCTCGACCCCAGCGAGGTCAAATGGCGCAGTCAGCGCACGCAGCGTCCGTGGCTGGCGGGTACGGTTATCGAACATATGTGCGCCTTGCTAGATGTCGCATCCCTGGCGGAGTTGATTGCCAGTGGTGCGGCTAAGCGCATGGCCGCCAGCCAGATACATTGAATAACGCCGAGCTGTGCGATGTGCGCAGCTTTGCATCTATAGTAATCACAGCGGGGTATACACCCGCGATTGCCGCCGCGAGCGGTTCATGACGAGGCTAGGGACATGAAGAAAAGTTCTGCACAAGGTTCTGATGATCCGATCCTGCAGTGGGTAACGTTCCGCCTGGACAACGAAACCTATGGCATCAATGTGATGCAGGTTCAGGAAGTCTTGCGCTATACCGAAATTGCCCCTGTACCGGGTGCTCCGAGCTATGTGCTGGGTATCATCAACCTGCGCGGTAATGTGGTGACGGTGATCGACACGCGTCAGCGTTTTGGCCTGGACTCCACTGAGGTGACCGATAACACCCGTATCGTGATTATCGAGGCAGACAAACAAGTAGTTGGCATTTTGGTCGATAGCGTTGCCGAAGTGGTTTATCTACGCCAATCGGAAGTAGAGACCGCGCCGAACGTTGGCAACGACGAGTCTGCCAAGTTTATTCAGGGCGTATGCAACAAGAACGGCGAGCTGCTGATTCTGGTCGAACTGGACAAGATGATGAGCGAAGAAGAGTGGTCCGATCTGGAGAGCATCTAAGCCATGCTCGATGCGCTGCTGATCGCGCTGGTTTTGGTCTGTCTGGGGCTGATAGGCGCATGCGTCTGGCTGACCCGGCAGCTGCGCGACAGCATAAAACTGCAAGGCGAGCGTGATGCGGTGCGTGACCGGCGGCTCAAGGAGCTTAGCCGGCGGCTGGATGCCTACCTGACTGGTAGCGTGCAGATGGGCGAGGAGTTGCATGAGTTGCGACGGGTTGTCGCGCCGCTACCGGACAAGCTCAATCAGATCGAGCAGCGTGACCCCAGCAGTCTGTCGTTTACCCAGGCTGCGCGCCTGGCTGGCATGGGCGCCAGTGTGGATGACCTGACCCAGTCCTGCGGCCTGAGCAAGGCTGAAGCTGAGTTGGTGAGCAAGATGCAGCAGGCCAAACTGCAGCGTTCCTGATTTTTCAAATCCTCAAACAATATTCAGTGTGCCGGCCCTTCCAATAGGCGCAGCGGCGGTGTGATATCGCTATCACGCTCACTGCCGGCCGGCGCTTTACCCTTCAGGTACCAGGCAAAGGCGATGATTTCCGCGATACAGCGATACAGCTGCTCGGGAATCGCATCGCCCAGTTCCAGTCGCGCCAACAGGCGCACCAGCTCGGCATTTTCGTAGATCGGCACTTCGTATTCACGGGCGATGGCGAGAATGGCTTCGGCCAGCTCGTCATCACCTTTGGCGCTGAGCACGGGCGCATTCTGGCCGTCGTAGGTGAGGGCGATGGCTTGGCGGGGGGCGGTCTTCTTCATGCGGTTTCATCCACCCAGCGTTGTTCTAGAGTCGTGCGCGGCCCGCGCGGCGGTGTGCCTTGGCTACAGGCCAGCTCGCCAACCTGTACGCCGGCGGCGTTCAGGCGCTGGCGCAGGTTGTCCAGCTCCGCATCGATCAGGCTGACAGTGCTGCTGCGTTCGGCCCATAGCTGGCTGGAAAAGCGGCCGTGGGCCAGTTGCGCCTGCACTTGCAGAGGCCCCAGCGGATCGAGGTCGAAGGCCAGCTCGACCTTCCACAGGACTTCCTTTTTCTCGGGTTTGTCTTGCGGGTTGCTTTCATCGCGTTGGATTTTTACCTGCAACGGCACCAGTTCCTGCTGGTTACGCATGGGCAGTTCCAATTGCCAGGTGGTGAGCAGGTTGCCGTCCGGGCCGACCTGGCTCTGCGCCAGGCTGGAGAGCTGGTGGGTCTGTAGGCGTGAGATGGCTGCAGCGGCGAGCTTCAGCAAGGTTTCCAGATCGGCCTCACCTTCCATCGCCTGTAGCAGGCGCGAGGGTAGAGGGAAATTCAGCGCTTGCTGGCGGCTGGTGGCTTTGCCCAGGCTGCCGAGCAGGTCGCGGGCCAGGGCCGGCATCGCCTGGGCCAGGGCTGAACCTGCATTGGCCGCGGCCAGTGGTGTGCCGGCTGACAGGTTAGGCAGCAATTGGGTGATCAGGCGCAGCAGGTTGGCTTTCAGATCGGTCGGCAGTGCCTGGCCCTGACCACCGAGCAATTTGCTTTCCAGCAGGATGCCGCTGTTTTCCAGGGCCATGGCCAGGCCTTTAGGGCTGCTCAGTTGAGCGGCGTCGGGCATGGCGCCGAAGAGTTTGTCGATGCTGGTGCGCAGGCTTTCACCCATTTCGGCATTGCCGCGCAGCCCTTGCAGGGCGCTGAACAGACCTTCCAGGGAGCCTTGGCGGTTGCTTTGGTTGCCCAGCTGCTGGCTCAGCGCGAGTTGATCGAGACGGCCGCTCAGCGGCAGGAAGTTTAGCGCCTGGCTGCCCTGTACCTGGGCGCTGAGCAGGCTGCCCAAGGGCAGCGCCAGCGGAGTTTCCAGAGACAGCTTGCTGCCAGCCAGCGGCGTGTTGAGCAGGCTGACCAGCACCTTGTAGATCACCTGCTGCGAGCGGCCCTGCAGCAGTTGCTCGCGCGCCACCACCTTGCCCTGTAGTAGGGTGCCAACCGGCAGCTGGTCGAGGTCCAGGCTGGTCAGGGACTTGTCACCACCCATCAGTACGGACAGGGCCAGGCGGGTTTCCGACAGGGCGGTTACGGCCAGGGAGGTGCCTTGGGCCAGGGGGCGCGGGCTACTGGCTTCTAGAGTGGTCTGGCTGCCGTTGTTCAACGTCAGTTTGAGCAGCATCTGAAAGCTTTGTGCCACTTCCTTCATGGCAATGACTTCGGCCTTGGCGGTTTCACCGCTGGCCAGCAGGCCTTGCATGGGCTGCAACAGTTTCACTGCCAGGTCAGCCGCTATGGCGTTGGGGCGAGTGCTGGGGGGCGTTGGCGCAATAGGCCGTGGGCTGCTGATTTAGCTCATTGGCGGGTTACACCCTGTCGAAAATGCCCACTGCGGGAGGCGAGGTTGGGCATGTATAATCGCGCCCCGTCTGGTTCGGCTGCGCATTCCACTTGCGTCAGTATAGCGGCCAAGACTCTGCCGACTTGAACAGCTTTTGCCATCCATCTTAGGTACCGATGCCTTGACCAGTCCTCTTCTCGAAGCCGTTGCGCTCGCCTGTGAGCGAGACTGGCGCATGCTTTTCGAGCGTCTTGAGCTGCGTCTGGTTCCCGGTGAGATGTTGCAGGTGGCTGGCCCCAACGGCAGCGGCAAGACCAGCCTGCTGCGTTTGCTGGCCGGATTGATGCAGCCTACCGCTGGTGAGATTCGCCTCAATGGCCGCCCGCTGGCCGCGCAGCGCGCCGAGCTGGCGCGCAACCTGTTGTGGATCGGCCATGCCGCCGGTATCAAGGGCTTGCTCACTGCCGAGGAGAACCTCACCTGGCTCTGCGCCCTGCATCAGCCGGCCGAGCGTGAGGCCATCTGGCAGGCGCTGGCGGCGGTGGGGCTGCGTGGTTTTGAGGATGTGCCCTGTCACACGCTGTCCGCCGGGCAGCAGCGCCGTGTGGCGTTGGCCCGTCTGTATCTGCCTGGGCCACCACTCTGGGTGCTGGATGAGCCGTTTACCGCGTTGGACAAGGCAGCGGTGGCGCAGCTGGAGAGTCATCTGGCCGCGCATTGTCAGCAGGGCGGCCTGGTCGTGCTGACCACGCACCATGAGTTGACGGTCAAGCCGGCCGGTTACCGCGAGCTTGATCTGGGGCAACGCACGCCATGAGCAATGTTTTTACCCTGCTGCTGGCTCGTGAAGCGCGCCTGTTATTTCGTCGTCCGGCCGAGCTGGCCAACCCGCTGGTGTTTTTCGCCATTGTGATTGCGTTGTTCCCGTTGGCGGTGGGGCCGCAGACGCAGTTGTTACAAAGCCTTTCGCCTGGGCTAGTGTGGGTAGCGGCGCTATTGGCCGTGCTGCTCTCGCTGGACGGGCTGTTTCGCAGTGATTTCGAGGACGGTTCGCTGGAGCAGTGGGTCCTTTCGCCGCACCCCCTGGCTCTTCTGGTTCTGGCCAAGGTGCTGGCACACTGGCTGTTCTCCGGCCTGGCGCTGGTGCTGCTGGCGCCATTGTTAGCCCTGATGCTCGGTTTACCGGGGCGTTGCCTGCCGGTATTGCTGATCTCCCTGTTGCTCGGTACCCCGGTGCTGAGCTTGCTGGGCGCGGTCGGCGCGGCGCTGACCGTGGGCCTCAAGCGCGGCGGTCTGCTGCTCGCGCTACTGATTTTGCCGTTGTACATCCCGGTGCTGATTCTCGGCAGCGGTGCGTTACAAGCCAGCCTGCAAGGATTGCCGGCGGTCGGCCACCTGTTGTGGTTGGCCAGCCTCACCGCACTGGCGGTGACCTTGACACCTTTTGCCATCGCCGCTGGTCTGACGATCAGTGTCGCTGAGTAGACAATAAGCCTGAATGGCCGGTTTATCCGGGTGCCTGCCTGCGCCCTGATCAACCCTAGCACTGATGAGTAACCTGATGAACTGGACGTGGTTTCACAAGCTCGGCTCGCCCAAGTGGTTTTATGAAATCAGCAGCCGCTGGCTCCCCTGGTTGGCCCTGGCCGCTGCCGTGCTGCTGGTGGTTGGTCTGGTCTGGGGCCTGGCCTTTGCGCCGCCGGATTACCAGCAGGGCAACAGCTTTCGCATCATCTATATCCATGTACCTGCGGCGTTTCTCGCTCAGTCGATCTACGTGATGCTGGCGGTGGCCGGCATTGTCGGCCTGGTGTGGAAGATGAAGCTGGCCGATGTCGCCCTGCAGCAGGCTGCGCCCATTGGAGCCTGGATGACCGTGATTGCGCTGGTGACCGGCGCTATCTGGGGCAAACCGACCTGGGGCACTTACTGGGTGTGGGACGCGCGCCTGACCTCGATGCTGATTCTGCTGTTTCTGTACTTCGGCGTGATCGCCCTGGGCAATGCCATCACCAACCGCGACAGTGCGGCCAAGGCCTGCGCGGTGCTGGCGATTGTCGGTGTGGTGAATATCCCGATCATCAAATACTCGGTGGAGTGGTGGAACACCCTGCATCAGCCCGCCACCTTCAGCGTGGTTTCCAAGCCTGCCATGCCGTTCGAGATGTGGATGCCGCTGCTGATCATGGTGCTGGGTTTCTACTGCTTTTTTGGCGCGGTGCTGCTGATGCGTATGCGTCTGGAAGTGCTCACGCGTGAGGCGCGTAGCAGTTGGGCCAAAGCCGAGGTCAAGGCGTTGGTGGAGAAAGGCCAATGAGTTTTGCCAGCTTTAGCGACTTTATCGCCATGGGCACCCACGGGCCGTATGTCTGGTCCTGTTATGCCTTCAGCCTGGCTGTGCTGGGGCTGAATGTGGCGCTGCCAATCCTGGCGCGTCGCCGTTACCTGCAAGACGAGGCGCGTCGTTTGCGCCGGGAGGAGTCGAAGTGAACCCCGTGCGTAAAAAGCGCCTGTATATCGTCCTGGCGATCATCGCTGGTGTCGGCATCGCCGTGGCCCTGGCCCTCAGTGCGTTGCAGCAGAACATCAACCTGTTCTACACCCCCACGCAGATCGCCAATGGCGAAGCGCCGCAGGACACCCGTATCCGCGCCGGCGGCCTGGTCGAAGAGGGCTCGGTGAAGCGCTCCAGCGATTCGCTGGACACCGACTTTGTCGTCACCGACGGCGCCAAGAGCGTGACCATTCGCTTTAGCGGCATCTTGCCGGACCTGTTCCGCGAAGGGCAGGGCATCGTCGCCATGGGCAAGCTCGACGCCAATGGCGTGTTGATTGCCGACGAAGTGCTGGCCAAACACGATGAAAACTACATGCCGCCGGAAGTGATGCAGGCCCTGGAACAGAGCGGTATGCAGCAGAAACATGACGCGGCCAAAGCGGCCAAGCAGGCGTCCCCATCGGAGTACGCGCAATGATCCCCGAACTCGGCCATCTGGCGATGATTCTCGCGCTGTGCATGGCGCTGGTGCAGGCGACCCTGCCGTTGATTGGTGCCTGGCGCGGTGATCGGCAGTGGATGAGCCTGGCGCAGCCGGCCGCCTGGGGGCAGTTCAGCTTTATGCTGTTCGCCTTTATCTGCCTGACCTACTCCTTTATGGTCGACGATTTCACCGTCGCCTACGTGGCCAACAATTCCAACAGCGCGCTGCCCTGGTATTACAAGTTCAGCGCCGTGTGGGGCGCCCACGAAGGTTCGCTGCTGCTGTGGGGACTGATCCTCGCCGGCTGGACTTTTGCCGTGTCGATCTTCTCGCGCCAGTTGCCGGAAGAGATGCTCGCCCGCGTGCTGGCGGTGATGGGCATTATCAGCATCGGTTTTCTGCTGTTTCTGATCATCACCTCCAACCCGTTCGAGCGCCTGCTGTTTGATACCCCGGCAAACGGCCGTGACCTCAACCCGCTGTTGCAGGACTTCGGCCTGATCATTCATCCGCCGATGCTCTATATGGGCTATGTCGGCTTCTCCGTGGCCTTCGCTTTTGCCATCGCCGCGCTGCTCGGCGGCAAGCTTGATGCTGCCTGGGCGCGCTGGTCGCGGCCGTGGACGATTGTCGCCTGGGCCTTCCTTGGTATCGGGATCGCCCTGGGCTCCTGGTGGGCCTACTACGAACTTGGCTGGGGCGGCTGGTGGTTCTGGGACCCGGTAGAAAACGCTTCCTTTATGCCCTGGCTGGTCGGCACCGCGCTGATCCACTCCCTGGCCGTGACGGAAAAGCGTGGCGTGTTCAAGAGCTGGACCGTGCTGTTGGCGATTGCCGCTTTCTCCCTCAGCCTGCTGGGGACCTTCCTGGTGCGCTCCGGCGTGCTGACCTCGGTGCATGCCTTCGCCAGCGATCCTGAGCGCGGCGTGTTTATCCTGGCCTTCTTGCTGTTGGTGGTGGGTAGCTCCTTGGCGCTGTTCGCCGTGCGTGCGCCGGTGGTGAAAAGCCAAGTTGGCTTTGCCCTGTGGTCGCGGGAAACCCTGCTGCTGGTGAATAACCTGATTCTGGTGGTGGCCGCGGCGATGATTCTGCTCGGCACCCTCTACCCGCTGGTGCTGGATGCCATGACCGGGGCCAAGCTGTCGGTCGGCCCGCCGTACTTCAACGCGCTGTTCGTGCCGCTGATGGGCCTGCTGATGGCGATGATTGCGGTCGGCGTGCTGGTGCGCTGGAAGGACACACCGCTGCAATGGCTGCTGAGCATGCTCGCGCCGGTGCTGATTGGCAGCGTGGTGCTGGCGGTGATCGCCACCTTCCTGGTCGGCGACTTCAACTGGGCGGTGCTCGGTGTCTGCCTGCTGGCCGCCTGGGTGGTGCTGGCCGGGCTGCGCGACATCGTCGAGAAGACTCGCCACAAGGGCTTTTTCCGCGGGCTGCCAAGCTTGACCCGCAGTTACTGGGGCATGCAGACCGCACACCTGGGCATGGCTGTGTGCGCCCTGGGCGTGGTGCTGACCAGCATGGGCAGCTTCGAGCGCGATATGCGTATGGCGCCGGGTGAGTCGGTGGAAATTGGTGGCTACCAGTTTATTTTCGAAGGTGCCGAGCATTTTGAAGGACCGAACTTTACCTCTGACAAAGGCACGGTACGCATCCTCGAAGACGGCAAGCAGATTGCCGTGCTGCATCCCGAGAAGCGCCTGTACACCGTGCAGCAGTCGGTGATGACCGAAGCCGGTATCGATGCCGGGATCACTCGCGATCTGTTCGTCGCTCTGGGTGAGCCGCTGGAAAACGGCGCCTGGGCAGTACGCGTGCATATCAAACCGTTCGTTCGCTGGATCTGGTTCGGCGCGTTATTGATGGGCTTTGGCGGCTTCCTCGCTGCCGCCGACAAGCGCTACCGCATGAAGGTGCGCACCCGCGTGCGTGATGCACTGGGCATGGCGGGGGCGCAGGCATGAAGCGTTTACTGCTGCTGTTACCGCTGGTGCTGTTTCTCGGCGTGGCGGTGTTTCTCTACCGCGGGCTGTTCCTTGATCCCACCGAGTTACCTTCGGCGCTGATCGGCAAGCCGTTCCCGGCGTTCTCCCTGCCTGCGGTGCAAGATGGCAAGACCCTGAGCGACGCCGACCTCAAGGGCAAGCCGGCGCTGGTCAATGTCTGGGCAACCTGGTGTGTGGCCTGCCGCGTTGAGCATCCGGTGCTGAACAAGCTGGCTAAGCTCGGCGTGACCATTCACGGGGTCAACTACAAGGATGACAACGCCGCCGCGCAGAAGTGGCTGGTGGAGTTCCATGACCCCTATCAGCTGAACATCAACGACGCGCGCGGCACCCTGGGCCTGGACCTGGGCGTGTACGGTGCGCCTGAGACCTTCCTGATCGACAAGGACGGAATAATCCGCCACAAGTTTGTCGGAGTGATCGATGAGCGCGTCTGGCGTGAACAGCTGGCGCCGCTGTACCAAGAGCTGGTCGATGAGGTGCAACCATGAAGCGTCTGCTAAGCGCTGCGGTACTGGGGTTGGCCTTGTTAGGCGCCGCCCAGGCCGCTATCGACACCTACGAGTTTGCCACTGAGGCCGAGCGCGAGCGTTACCGCAATTTGGTGGAAGAGCTGCGCTGCCCTAAGTGCCAGAACCAGAACATTGCCGACTCCGATGCGCCGATAGCCATGGACCTGCGTGCGCAGATTTTTCGCATGCTGGAGGAAGGCCAGAGCAATGAGCAGATCATTGATTTTCTGGTCAGCCGCTATGGCGATTTCGTCCTCTACAAACCGCCGGTAACCGCGCGCACGTTGTTGCTGTGGTATGGCCCGGCTGGTTTGCTGGCCGGTGGTTTCGTCCTGCTCGGGGTCATCCTGGTGCGTCGTCGCAGCAAGCCGGGCGCCGCCGCCAGTGGCCTGTCTGCCGATGAACAGCAGCGTCTGGCTGCTCTGCTTAATCAAACGCCTGTGGATAAGAAAGACTGATGATTGAATTCTGGTTATGCGCTGGCCTGCTGTTGCTGACGGCCCTGGCGTTTCTGCTGATCCCGGTGCTGCGTGCGCGCAAGGTGCAGGCCGAAGAAGACCGTACTGCCCTTAACGTGACCCTGTATCAGGAGCGTTTGCTGGACCTACAAGGCCAGCACGACGCGGGTGCGCTGAATGCCGAGCAACTGGCCAATGGCCGTGATGAGGCAGCCCGCGAGTTGCTCGCCGATACCGAAGGTGCGCAAGCGCAGCCGACTCAGCGCGCGCTGGGCGGCAAGATTCCGCTGATTGCCGCGCTGCTGATGCCTCTGTTGGGGTATGGCCTGTACCAGCACTGGGGCGCCATCGATGATGTCGAGCGTGCGCAAACCTTTGCCGCGCAGCCAAAGACCATCGAGGAAATGACCGCACGCCTGGAAGCTGCGGTGCAGAACGATCCCAAGTCCGCCGAAAGCTGGTACTTCCTCGGCCGTACCTATATGGCTCAGGAGCGTGCCGCTGACGCTGCGGTGGCCTTCGAGCGCGCTGTCGGTGTAGCCGGGCGTGAGCCGGAGCTGCTCGGGCAGTGGGCGCAGGCGCTGTATTTTTCCGGCAACAAGCAATGGACCGAACAACTGCAGGCGCTGACCGATGAGGCGCTGAAAGCCGATCCGGCGGAAGTCACCAGCCTCGGTCTACTGGGTATTGCCGCCTATGAAGCCGGGCAGTTCCAGCAGGCGATTGAGCGCTGGCAGCAGCTGGTGGCGGTTCTGCCGGCCGAAGACCCTTCGCGCATGGCGATTCAGGGCGGGATTGACCGCGCCCGTGAGCAACTTGGCGCGCCGGCGGCCGATGCTGCACCGGCGGCTAGCCAAGGTCTGACTGTGCGCGTTGCCCTGGCTGCCGAACTGCAGGCCAAGGTGCAACCGGGCGATGCGGTGTTTATCTTCGCGCGCGCCGTCTCTGGGCCGCCGATGCCGCTGGCGGTCAAACGTCTGAGCGTGGCGGACCTGCCGGCTGAAGTCAGCCTGTCGGACAGCGATGCGATGATGCCGCAGCTGAAAATCTCCGGCTTCGAGCAGGTGCAGCTGGTCGCGCGTATCTCCCGGAGCGGCAACGCCACGGCCGGTGAGTGGATCGGCAGCAGCCAGCCGCTGGCCAGCAAGACCACCGAGCTGCAGCAGCTGGTGATCGACAGCGCTGACAGCAAAGCACCATGAGGTCGTTACTGCGTGGCGCCGTGCTGATTAGCCTGCTGGGACTCGGTGCTTGCGTGCAGAGCCCGTTTGCCACGGCGCCGGTAACAACCCCGAGTGGCAGCAGCAACCACCCACGCTTTGCTCCGCCACCGGGAGTGGACAGCCAGTGGGATGCGGGCCTGGGGGTGTATGTGGTGGGTGGCGCCTCTCATCTGTACTACCGTGAGCGCACCTATTACCGCTGGAGCTCCGGTTGGAGCTGGGCCAGTAACCCGCAGGGTCCCTGGTTGTCAACTGACAGCAGCGGTGTGCCGCCGGGCTTGTACCGCCGCTACGCCCAGTAACTAGGGGTTAGTGCGCGGGGCAGGGCGTCGCTGGGCGGCGCTCGATATCCGGCTCGAAATCTTCGATCAAACGGCAGATGGCCTGACCATCGGGGGCGCATTCGCCCTTGTCGGCCCAGTCGTCGAAGGCGTTCTGCATCACCAGCGCCAGGCGCTGACACTCCTCGATATGCGCCTGTAAGGCCGCCAAACGTTCGCTAAGCAGGTCGCGTACCTCTGCGCAGGGCGCATGGCCGTTATCGGCGCTGGCCAGTATCTGCTGGCTGTCTTTCAGACTAAAGCCCAAACGGCGGGCGCGGGCGATAAAGCGCAGGCGTTGCAGGTCTGCGCTGGAGTATTCCTGGTAGCCGTTATCCGGGTTGCGCGTGGGCCTGAGCAGGCCTAGATCGGTGTAGTGACGCACGGTCTCACTGCTGACTGCGGCGGCTTTGGCCAATTGGGCTACGCGCATAATCAATCTCCAGAATCGACAAAGGCCGCACCAGGTTAAAACCTGGGGGCGGCCCTTGGGTCAAGCTCGCAGGTTTATTCGGCGATTTGCAGCTTGCGCGCCTCGTGGTAGACGAAGCGAATTTTCTCGTACTCGAACGGCGAGTTGAGCTGGCCGTAGCGGAAGTTCACCGTTGAGCGCTGGTCGACTACTTCCAGCAAGGTGATTTCCGGGTGGCTGGTGCTGGCTTCGGCGACGTTGAGCCAGTTGATCTGGCTTTTTGCCGCAAAATCCGCCACCAGGCCGCCGGTATCACGCAGGTTCGATGGCCCCAGTAGCGGCAGAATCAGGTAAGGCCC
>DASRUM010000257.1:0-6951 GCA_035655415.1 Pseudomonas sp. | reverse complement strand
GGCTAGCTGACTATGACTCTTCGCGGTTGCGCGTCAGTAGGGCCGGCTTTTCGCCGCGCGGACGTGCACTCGCCAATTCGTCGAGCTGCTCCGGCGTCGGGAAGCGGTCCAGGCGCGAGCCCTTGTGCACGATCACCGGCTGCTTGTCGCTGGGTGCCTTCGCGGCACCTTCACGGCGCGGCAACTCGTCACGGTTCAGCGAGGTGGTGCGGGTGTCGCGCGGCGGACGTGCACGGCTGGAGCCATTCCGGCCCTGACCGCCCTGGCCGCCAGAACCTGCGCCTTGGCGACGACCCTGTGCTCCATTGGCACCGCCACCATTACTGCGAGGCGGCTTGGCTGGACGAGCACCCAGACCGACGCCATTGCTGGCGCTCGGGCCGCTTGGCGCTGCAGGCGTACCGGGCCGACGGCCACGGTTCTGCTGCTTGTTCTGGTTCGGGCTTACATAGTCGGCACGGTTGCCGAAATTATCGATTTCATCGTCGCGGAACTCATCCGGCGCGCGGTCCGGAGGGAGTGCCGGCACGGCCGGCGCGGCAGCGCGCCCCGAGGACGAGTTGCGCGGCTGTTGGCTGCGGCCGCCCTGCGGCTTGGCTGCGCGGCTGTGTTCTTTGCCGCTGTCCTTGCCTTTGTCCTTGCGCCCGCCGCCATGGCGTTCTCCTTCCGGCTTGGCGCCGCGCGGTTGACGTGGCTTTTGCGGCTCACGCACTTCCGGGCGCTCGGCCTCGACGGTGCTGGCATCAAAACCGAGCAGATCGCCGTCGCCGATTTTCTGCTTGGTCATGCGCTCGATGCCCTTGAGCAGCTTCTCTTCATCCGGAGCAACCAGGGAAATTGCTTCACCGCTACGACCAGCACGGCCAGTACGGCCGATGCGGTGCACGTAATCTTCTTCGATATTCGGCAGTTCGAAGTTGACCACGTGCGGTAGCTGGTCGATATCCAGACCGCGGGCGGCGATATCGGTGGCCACCAGGATGCGCACATTGCCGGCCTTGAAGTCAGCCAGGGCTTTGGTGCGGGCGTTCTGGCTCTTGTTACCGTGGATCGCTACAGCCGGCAGGTTGTGCTTGTCGAGGTATTCGGCCAGGCGGTTGGCGCCGTGCTTGGTACGGGTGAACACCAGTACCTGTTCCCAGGCGCCGGCGGTGATCAGGTGAGCGAGCAGGGCGCGCTTGTGGCTGGCCTGAACGCGGAATACACGCTGTTCGATGCGCTCGACCGTGGTGTTCGGCGGCGTGACTTCGATGCGTTCCGGGTTGTGCAGCAGCTTGCCGGCCAGATCAGTGATGTCTTTCGAGAAGGTCGCCGAGAACAGCAGGTTCTGCCGTTTGGCCGGAAGCTTGGCGAGGACCTTCTTCACGTCATGAATAAAGCCCATGTCGAGCATGCGGTCGGCTTCGTCGAGGACGAGGATTTCCACGTGCGACAGGTCAATGGCGCGCTGGTTGGCCAGGTCGAGCAGGCGACCGGGGCAGGCCACCAGTACGTCGACGCCTTTGGCCAGGGCCTGGACCTGCGGGTTCATGCCAACGCCGCCAAAGATGCAGGCGCTGACGAATTTCAAATCGCGGGCATACAGCTTGAAGCTGTCATGTACCTGGGCGGCCAGTTCGCGGGTCGGGGTCAATACCAGGACGCGCGGTTGTTTCGGGCCGTGACGCTGTTCGCGATCCGGGTGACCGTTGGGGAACAGTCGCTCGAGGATCGGCAGGGCAAAACCGCCCGTCTTACCTGTACCCGTCTGGGCTGCAACCATCAGGTCGCGACCTTGCAACGCGGCGGGGATGGCCCGCTGTTGCACCGGAGTGGGTTGGGTGTAGCCGGCGGATTCGACCGCACGGACTAATGCCTCGGAGAGACCGAGGGAAGCAAAGGACATGTGTAATCCTGTCTAGTGAGGGCGTCGCCCTATGGGGTGTATTGCCTGGCTTGAATCGCGCTTGGGGGGCGCAATCCCGTCCGGTACTGCTGACCTCTGGGGGCTAGCATCCGGGCGCAAGCCTGGCGGGAAGGCCCGAGTATAACAGAGCGGCCGGTCTGTGCGAGCGTCTGCCTGCTCGGTGGTTGCGCGCCGTTGCCATGCCAGCAACGACGCGGGTTCCACCGGCTCAGCTGATCAGTTTGTAGCAGGGCACATAGGCGCTGTTGCCGGGCAGTTTCATCCGGTGCTGGTCGACGAAGGCCTGCAGCAATTGATCGAGCTGCTGCATGATGTCGCGGTCGCCGGTGATCTCGTAAGGGCCGTATTGCTCGATCAGGCGGATGCCCTTGTCCTTGACGTTGCCCGAGACAATCCCGGAAAACGCTCGGCGCAGGTGAGCCGCCAGTTCATGTACCGGTTGCTGGCGCGTCAGCTTGAGGCTGGCCATGTTGGCGTGGGTCGGCTCGAACGGGTGCTGGAAGCTTTCGTCGATCTTCAGCAGCCAGTTGAAGTGGAAGGCGTCGTTATGTTCACGGCGGAACTGTTTGACCGCCTTGATCCCTTCGGCCATTTCCCGGGCGACCTGCTCGGGGTCGTTGATGATGATGCTGTAGCGCTGTTGCGCTGCTTCACCCAGGGTCGCACCGATAAACTCATGCAGCTGCTCAAGGTAGGCAGCGGCGCTGCGTGGTCCGGTCATGATCAGCGGGAAGGGGATGTTCTGGTTGTCCGGGTGCATCAGTATGCCGAGGAAATACAGCAACTCTTCGGCCGTGCCGGCGCCGCCGGGGAAGATGATGATGCCGTGGCCGACACGGACGAAGGCCTCCAGGCGCTTCTCGATATCCGGCAGGATAACCAGCTCATTGACGATCGGGTTGGGCGCTTCGGCGGCGATGATCCCCGGCTCGGTCAGGCCCAGGTAGCGGCCGTGCACGTTGCGCTGCTTGGCGTGGGAAATGGTCGCGCCTTTCATCGGGCCCTTCATCACGCCAGGGCCGCAGCCGGTGCAGATATCCAGGCCGCGCAGGCCCAGTTCGTGGCCGACTTTCTTGGTGTATTTGTATTCTTCGGTGCTGATCGAGTGGCCGCCCCAGCACACCACGATCTTCGGCTCGACGCCGGCGCGCAGGGTGTGGGCGTTGCGTAGCAGGTGGAAAACGTAATCGGTGATGCCTTGGGAGCTGCCGAAGTCGACCCGCTTGTTCTCCAGCTCGCTCTGCGTGTAGACGATGTCGCGCAGGGCGCTGAACAGCATCTCGCGGGTGCTGGCGATCATTTCACCATCGACGAAGGCGTCGGCCGGGGCGTTGAACAGCTCCAGACGGATGCCGCGATCCTGCTGCAGGATGCGGATTTCGAAGTCTGGGTAGGCTTCCAGAATGGTCTTGGCGTTGTCGCTGTGCGAGCCGGTGTTGAGGATCGCCAGGGCGCACTGGCGGAACAGCGCATAGACGCTGCCGGAACCGGTTTCGCGCAGCTGCTGGACTTCACGTTGCGAGAGGGTTTCCAGGCTGCCTTTGGGGGTTACTGAGGCGTTGGTCTTTTTTCGTGCGGCCATTGCGGCGCTCCATGGTTGTGATACCGCGTAAGCCCTACATGGCTAGACGCTTGCTGAAAGTATGGTCGTGACTGAGTACTTTGGACTATGGGCTGACCCGGTAGTGCGTTGCAAAAGGCTACCGTGGTTTGCCGGGCGAGTGGTGAAAAGGCTGCAGTGTCTGGTCAGGTGGGCCATAGCGCATGGCCGGGAAAACCATCGGCACCCGCAGGACGCGGGTGCCGAGGTGGCTGCCGTGAAGCGTTAGCGTGGCAGCTTGAGGTTGTTCCAGATCGCCAGGCTCGGTTCGGCCTGGTTCATGCTGTAGAAGTGCAAACCCGGAGCGCCGCCTTGCAGCAGGCGCTCGCACATTTCAGTGATGACCTGCTCGCCATACGCCTGGATGCTGTCGGTGTCGTCACCGTAAGCTTCCAGTTGCTTGCGCACCCAGCGCGGGATTTCCGCACCGCAGGCGTCGGAGAAGCGCGCCAGCTTGCTGTAGTTGGTGATCGGCATGATGCCCGGCACCACCGGAATATCCACACCCAGCTTGCGCACGCGCTCGACGAAGTAGAAGTAGCAGTCGGCGTTGAAGAAGTACTGAGTGATCGCACTGTCGGCACCGGCCTTGGCCTTGCGCACGAAGTTGGCGATGTCGTCTTCGAAGTTGCGTGCCTGCGGGTGCATTTCCGGGTAGGCAGCGACTTCGATATGGAAATGGTCGCCCGTTTCTTCGCGGATAAAGCTGACCAGCTCGTTGGCGTAGCGCAGTTCGCCGCTGGCCATGCCCATACCGGACGGCAGATCGCCGCGCAGAGCGACGATGCGCTTGATCCCGGCATTCTTGTACAGGGTCAACAGTTCGCGCAGCTCGGCCTTGCTGTCGCCGACGCAGGACAGGTGCGGCGCAGCCGGGACCTTGATCTCGCCATCGAGTTGCAGCACGGTATTAAGCGTACGGTCGCGGGTGGAGCCACCGGCACCGTAGGTGCAGGAGAAGAAATCCGGGTTATAGCCCGCCAGTTGGCGCGCCACATTCATCAGTTTTTCGTGCCCGGCGTCGGTCTTGGTGGGGAAGAACTCGAAGCTGTAACGGCGTTCTTGAGACATAAGGACATTCCGTAGGGTGGGTCAGCCGCAGGCCAACCCACCAGGGTTCTCGATGGGTCGGCCATGCGGCCAACCCACCCTACGCATCAATAGCGGTAAGCGTGCGGCTTGAACGGACCTTCGACGGTCACGCCGATGTAGTCGGCCTGGGTCTTGGTCAGCTGAGTGACGACGCCGCCGAAGCCTTTGACCATTTCCAGGGCCACTTCTTCGTCGAGCTTCTTCGGCAGCACTTCCACGGTCAGGCGCTCGGCTTTCTGGGCTGGCGACAGGTCGGCGTATTTCTGGCCGAACAGGAAGATCTGCGCCAGCACCTGGTTGGCGAACGAGCCGTCCATGATCCGGCTTGGGTGGCCAGTGGCGTTGCCCAGGTTAACCAGACGGCCTTCGGCCAGCAGGATCAGGTAGTCATCGTTGTGCGGATCGAAGCTGCCAGCGCCGGTGCGGTGGATCTTGTGCACCTGTGGCTTCACTTCTTCCCACGCCCAGTTCTTGCGCATGAAAGCGGTGTCGATTTCGTTGTCGAAGTGACCGATGTTGCACACTACTGCGCGCTTTTTCAGGGCCTTGAGCATGTTGGCGTCGCAGACATTGACGTTACCGGTGGTGGTGACGATCAGGTCGATTTTGCCCAGCAGCTGTGCGTCGATGCTGGCGGCGGTGCCGTCGTTGATGCCGTCGATAAACGGCGAAACCACTTCGTAGCCGTCCATGCAGGCCTGCATGGCGCAGATCGGGTCAACTTCGGTGACCTTGACGATCATGCCTTCCTGACGCAGCGATTGTGCCGAGCCCTTGCCCACGTCGCCGTAGCCGATAACCAGCGCTTGCTTGCCGGACAGCAGGTGGTCGGTACCGCGCTTGATCGCGTCGCTCAGGCTGTGACGGCAGCCGTATTTGTTGTCGTTCTTGCTCTTGGTCACCGAGTCGTTGACGTTGATCGCCGGGATTTTCAGCTCGCCCTTGGCCAGCATGTCCAGCAGGCGGTGTACGCCGGTTGTGGTTTCTTCGGTGACGCCGTGGATGCGCTCGAGCATCTGCGGGTACTTCTTGTGCAGGATCTCGGTCAGGTCGCCGCCGTCGTCGAGGATCATGTTGGCATCCCACGGCTGGCCATCCTTGAGGATGGTCTGCTCGATGCACCACTCGTACTCTTCTTCGGTCTCGCCCTTCCAGGCGAATACTGGAATGCCGGCAGCAGCGATAGCGGCAGCGGCCTGGTCCTGAGTCGAGAAGATGTTGCACGACGACCAACGTACTTCGGCACCCAATGCAGTCAGGGTTTCGATCAGTACGGCGGTCTGGATGGTCATGTGGATGCAGCCGATGATCTTCGCGCCCTTGAGCGGCTGCTCGCCGGCGTATTTGCGGCGCAGGCCCATCAGGGCTGGCATCTCGGATTCGGCGATGATGGTTTCACGACGGCCCCAGGCAGCCAGGGAAATGTCGGCGACTTTGAAATCGTTAAAAGCGGCGCTCATAAAAAGCTCTCCATTCGTTGTCTGCGAATGGGCGCCGTTGATGCGTATGGTTAACGCCCCATCCGAGCCTGACAAAACTCCGGTAGCCAGAGTTTGCTGCAGCGCCCCTCGGACGGGTGGCGGGAGCAACCGGAGCTGTGCCGGTTGCGTGAAGCGGGGGTGATTATAGCCATGCTGGGGATTTAGCCAAAGGCTTTCCGTCGCCCCGCCTCGGCGCGGATGGTAGCCTTGCTGCATTGCGTAGTCATGGACCTGTCATGGGCAATCACAAAATCGAGATTCGCCGCCGCAACGTCGAGAAAATTCTCCTGGCCGCGGAAAAGGTGTTCGCCGAGAAAGGCCATGGCGGCACCGCCATGGGCGATATCGCCGAACAGGCCGAGCTGCCGCGTTCCAACCTGCACTATTACTTCAGCACCAAGGACGAGCTGTACCGCGCGGTGCTGCTGGACCTGCTGGAGGTGTGGAAGCAGGACGCGCTGTGCTTCGAGATGTATGACGATCCGCGCGTGGTACTGAGTACCTATATCCGCGCCAAGATGAACCACTCGCGCAGCCGCCCGCACGGCTCCAAAGTCTGGGCCAACGAGATCATCCATGGTGCGCCAATGCTCGGTGACGCCCTCGACGACAGCCTCTACAGCTGGGCCAAGATGAAGGAAGCGAAGATCCGCCAGTGGGTTGAGGACAAACGCATCCTCGCCGTCGAACCGTCCGCCTTGCTCTATATGATCTGGGCCTCGACTCAGCACTACGCCGACTTCAGCCATCAGGTGGCGATTCTCAACGATCACCAGGCGCTGTCCGAACTGCAGTTCGAGCGGGCGGTGCAGACCGTGACCAGTGTGATATTGCGTGGGATCGGTCTGGAGCCCTGAAAGCCTGATCGCGGG
>DASRUM010000256.1:0-13738 GCA_035655415.1 Pseudomonas sp. | reverse complement strand
CGCCATAAGTGCAACGGAGGACTGGATCGACTTGAATCGCATAGGGACTCCTCAGCGTGTGGGTTACGCCTGTCCCTGGCTTATCGGCCGCGTAGCTTCAAAGCATTAGCGCGCCGCTGTATCTAGCAAAGAGCCTTGAGGGCCATAGTGCAAGTCGTGCGGGTTGTTTTGCCTTGGTGCACGGCCTAGCATACGGTCCCTGTCGTGAAGGAGAACTGACATGAATACCCCATTTCGTCTTGCCGGTCTGGCGCTCTGCAGTCTGCTGACAGCCTGCCAGGCCGTGAACACCACCAGTGGCGGCGCTGTAGGTGTTGAGCGTAAGCAATACATGTTCAGCATGCTCTCCACCCAAGAAGTCAATCAGATGTATGCGCAGTCCTACCAGCAGACTCTGGGCGAGGCCTCCAGCAAGGGTGTGCTGGATAAAACCAGCAACAACGCCAAGCGTTTGCGCACCATTGCCGATCGCCTGATCAAGCATGCCCCGCTGTTCCGTCCTGATGCGGCGCAGTGGCAGTGGGAGGTCAATCTGATCAAGAGCCCTGAGCTGAACGCAAACTGCGGCCCAGGTGGCAAGATCATTTTCTATAGCGGGATCATCGAGAAGCTCAAGCTCACCGACGATGAGATCGCCGCGATCATGGGCCACGAAATGGCTCACGCCCTGCGCGAGCACAGCCGTGAGGCGATGTCCAAGGCCTATGGTGTCGAGATGGCCAAACAGGGCGCGGGTGCCTTGCTCGGCCTGGGCTCCGATAGCCTGGCGCTGGCCGATGCTGCGGTGCAGTACGGCATGATGCTGCCGAACAGCCGTGGCAATGAAAACGAGGCCGATTTGATCGGCCTGGAACTGGCAGCCCGCGGTGGCTACAACCCCAATGCCGCGGTCAGCTTGTGGCAGAAAATGGCCGCAGCCAGCGAAGGCGCGCCGCCTGAATTTATGAGCACGCACCCGGCATCGAGCAGCCGAATCGCTTCTCTGCAGGCGGCGATTCCCAAGGTGATGCCATTGTATGAGCAGGCGCGCTAAAGCGCTTTAAACAACAAAAAGCCCTCAGGTGAGGGCTTTTTGTTGGACGTTATATATTCAGGGCAGTGCCTTGGCAGCAAAGGGCTGGGTGGCCAGGCCCAGTTGCGAGCGGAAGCTTTCCATGTCGAACATGGTGCAGATTTCCTGAATCTCATTGCTTGGGGTAAGGGTCCAGAAGGCCATGGCCGAGATGCTCAGCACCTTGTCACTAGGTGGGTAGCCGAGCGCGGGTTTCTGGATGGTGCCGATCAGGGTGCTCCAGGTGACCACTTTGTTGTCTTCGGCAATGCATTCCTCAATCACCACCTGCAGGTCAGGCATGGCATGGCGGATGTCCTGCACCATCTGGGCAAAGGCCGAGCTGGTCAGTGGCCGGCCGATAAACGAGCTTTTGTAAAGAAAGTCTTTGCTGTGCAGTTGTTCTGCCAGCGCGGTGCGGCCTTTGTTCCACGACAGGTCGATATGGTGACGTACGAGCTTTTTCCGATCATCCAGCGACATGCTTGTCTCCCTGACTGCTGAGCGAGGTGGGCAGAATGTTGCGCACTGTAGCAGTCGTCAGGAAGCCGAAGTATTGGCCGAAACGCCAGCACTCTGGCGCCAAATTGATGTCAAATCAGCCCGCTGAATTTCAGTGCCTGATACCCCGCATACACCGCCAGTGCAGCAAAGGCGCAGGCGGCCAGGCGGCGAATCAGTGTCAGCGGTAGGCGGTCGGCAGCAAAGTTACCGGCCAGTACCACCGGCACGTTGGCCAGCAGCATGCCCAGGGTGGTGCCGATCACCACCAGAATAAAGTGCGGGTATTGCGCGGCCAGCATCACCGTGGCGACCTGGGTCTTGTCGCCCATTTCCGCAAGGAAGAAGGCTACCAGGGTGGTCAGGAACGGACCGTAGCGCTTGAGCTTGGAGCTTTCGTCGTCATCCAGCTTATCGGGGATCAGCGTCCACAGCGCTACGGCTACAAAGCTGGCGGCAAGAATCCAGCTCAAGGTGGCGGGAGAGAAGAAGCTGGCAACCCAGTTGCCGATAGCGCCTGCGGCGAAATGGTTGGCCAGAGTGGCGACCACAATGCCCCAGATGATCGGCCAGGGTTTGCGAAAGCGTGCGGCCAACAGCAGAGCGAGCAGCTGCGTCTTGTCGCCGATCTCGGCTAAGGCAACGATAAAGGTTGGAACAAACAGGGATTCGAGCATCAGGCTTTCCTAAAGGGGCGGGTCGACACGGCTATGACACGTACAGCCTTCCCGCCCCGGGTAAGGTGTGCGTGTCATAGGTCTTGTCAAACCGCAGGCCCCTCTGAGTGGGCCTTGGGTCGCACGCGCCATGCTCTGCTGAGCAAGTATGTTGACGCGTGCCGGGCGAGCTGGCGCTCGCGGGAGACTACTCCCCTAGGACGCGCGCATTCTGCCCGCCCATCCCTGATAGGGCAAGCCTCGTTTAGCTTTTGCTGGCTCGGTAGATGCGAAAACCCTTGGCGTCGGCCAGGGTCTGGCAGGGGCCGAGGTGTTGTTCGATCAGCGGCGGGTATTTGAGAAAGCTGTTGGCGACCAGGCGCAATTCACCTTTGCTGGCCAGGTGTCGACTGGCCTGACGCAGCAGGTGTTCTGTGGCCTGGTAGTGCGTGTGCACGCCCTGGTGAAAGGGCGGGTTGCTAAGGATCGCACTCAGGCCCGTGGGCGCGGCATCAATGCCGTCACCATTGATTACGTCAGCCTGTAGGCCGTTGGCGGCCAATGTCAGGCGGCTACTTTCGATGGCAAAAGCGTCGACATCCAGCAGGATGATCTGGCTGTCCGGGTAGCGGCGTTTCAGCGCCGCGCCGAGTACGCCGGCTCCGCAGCCGAAATCCAGAATATGCCCGCTGGGCAAGCCATCAAGGTGCTCAAGTAACAGCGCGCTGCCAACGTCCAGGCGTCCATGGCTGAATACGCCGGGTAGGCTGAGTACCTGCAGTGGGCCGTCGGCCAGGGCCTGTTCGTAGCGTTGCGCCAGGCTGTGCAGATCCGGCGTTGCGGGTGCGTGCTCAACCCGTACCTGCCAGAGCTGGCAGTGCCGCGCGCTGTCGAGCTTGCGTGCCTGACCAAAGCTCGCCAGCTGCTTGGCGGCGCGTTCAATGCCGGCGCGTTTCTCTCCGACCAGAAACAGCTCGCGCCCGCCGAGGCGCGCCGCCAGGGCATTGAGCAGGTATTCGGTCAGCTCTCGGGATTTCGGCAGAAACAGCACGGCTGCCTGGAAGTCGCGTGCGCCAGGTTGCGTACCAAAGTGGCAGCGATTACTGAAGCGGGCATCGAGCAGCGCGTGCTCGCCGGCATGCCAGCTCCAGCCGTGGGCTTCATGGAGGTGGCCAAGCAGGTCATCCGCCGGCAAGCCGGCAAGCAGCAGCGGGCCGTTGAATAGATCGGCCTGGCGCAGCAGTACTTCGCTTCGCGGGTCCATAAGCGCTCCTCGAAAAAAGTCGCGTAGCTTAGCTGACTACGCGGATGGCTGCGCCGTTGAAGAAGGCCAGCGCGTTTTCACTGAGCTGGCCGACGATGCGTTGCCGCGCTTCGCGACTGCCCCAGGCGCTATGCGGAGTGATGATCAGTCGTGGAATATCGGCAGCGAGCAAGGGGTTGCCGTCTTTCGGTGGTTCCTGAGTCAGCACGTCGGTTGCCGCGCCGCCCAGGTGGCCGGCGCGCAGTGCGTCAGCCAGAGCCTGCTCATTGATCAGGCCGCCACGGGCAGTATTGATCAGAAAGGCTGTAGGCTTCATCAGGCTGAGTTCGCGGGCATCAATCATGTTTAGGGTGTCGCTGTTCAGCGGGCAATGCAGGGTAAGTGCATCGACCTGGGGTAGCAGCTCATCCAGTGGCAGGCGGTCGGCACGCGCAGGACGGCCTGGCAGCTGGCCGAGCAGCACGCGCATACCAAAAGCTTCGGCCAGTTTGGCCACCGCGCCGCCCAGTTCGCCATGGCCGAGCAGGCCGAGGGTCTTGCCGTGCAGTTCGACGATCGGGTAATCGAGCAGGCAGAACTGCTGTGCCTGTTGCCAGCGGCCGGCGCGAACGTCCTGCTGGTAATCGGGCAGGCGCGTGGCCAGGGCCAATAGCAGCATCAGCGTGTGTTGCGCCACCGATGGCGTGCCGTAGCCCTGGCAGTTGCTCACGCTGACGCCATGGACGCGGGCGGCAGCCAGGTCAATCGGGTTGGTGCCGGTGGCGGCCACCAGCACCAGCTTCAGCTCCGGGCAGGCGGCGAACACCTCGGCATTCAGCGGCACCTTGTTGCTGATCGCTACCTGTGCGCCCTGCAGGCGTTCGATGGTTTGCGCCTGGGTGCTGTGTGGATACAGCTGCAGATCGGCAAAGCAGGCGCTCAGGCTGGACAGGTTGAGGTCGCCCAGGTCGAGTGAGCTGTGGTCGAGAAAGACGGCGCGGTGACTGTTACTCATCAGCTGTATCTATCCTGCGGGTTTGGGCGGGGAGTAAGGTGGCGAGCCTAACAGAATCATTTCGACGTCGCGGAGCCGCCTCATGTACTGGACCGAATTTTTAGCTGTGGCCCTGATTCACTTGCTGGCTGTGGCCAGCCCTGGCCCGGATTTCGCGATTGTGGTGCGTGAGAGTGTGGCGCACGGGCGGCGTGCCGGCATCTTCAGTGCGATTGGCGTGGGCTGCGGGATTTTTATCCATGTGGCCTATTCGCTGCTGGGTATCGGTTTGATCGTGTCGCAGTCGATTGTGCTGTTCAACGCCCTCAAGTGGCTGGCCGCGGCTTACCTGCTGTATATCGGCATTCGGGCATTGCGGGCCAAACCGGCAAGCCCGAGTGACGCCGAGTTGAGCCTGCGTGAGGGCGAGCGTTCGCCGCGTGCGGCCTTTGTCGCCGGCTTTGTGACCAATGGCCTGAACCCCAAGGCCACGCTGTTCTTCCTGTCGCTGTTTACCGTGGTGATCAACCCGCATACGCCATTGCCGGTGCAGGCGGGCTATGGCGTATATCTGGCGGTGGCCACGGCGCTGTGGTTCTGCATGGTCGCGCAGCTGTTCAGCCATCGGCGGGTGCGTGCCGGTTTTGCCCGGATGGGGCACTGGTTTGATCGGCTGATGGGGGCGGTGCTGGTGGGTTTGGGCGTCAAGCTGGCGTTTAGCGAGTTGCGCTGAGTCGAACGCAGTAACAAAAAAACGCCCCGCAATGCGGGGCGTTTTCATTAGTGCAGAGTCGATTTACTCGTCTTTGCCTTTGCTGCGCATAGCGCGCTGCACTTCGCGGTCGGCGTCGCGTTCTTTCTCTGTGTGGCGCTTGTCGAAGTCCTTCTTGCCCTTGGCCAGGGCGATCTCGCACTTGATCAGATGCGCCTTCCAGTAAATCGACATGGCCACGCAGGCATAGCCTTTCTGCTGTACGGCGCCGAACAGCTTGTCCAGCTCGCGTTTATTCAGCAGCAGCTTGCGGGTGCGCGTCGGGTCAGCGATCACATGGGTGCTGGCCGCCGTCAGTGGGGTGATGTGGCAGCCCATCAGCCAAGCTTCGTCGTTCTTCAGCAGCACGTAGCTGTCGACCAACTGAGCCTTGCCGGCGCGCAGACTTTTCACTTCCCAGCCGGCCAGAACCAAGCCTGCCTCGAACCTGGATTCGACGAAGTAGTCGTGCATCGCCTTTTTGTTTTGCGCGATGGTGCCTTGCGGATGTTTCTTTTGTTTAGCCATAGGGCGCGCATTATAGGGAGTCACTGGCGCGGGCGCTATGTGTGCAGTAGGGCAAAATCAGCTTTGCCAGACGCCTGGTGCTGCGTGGCGTCGGCTGCGCTTGAGCCGCCCTGGCGAATCCCCGACAATGCGCGATCTTTTTTCAGTAGAGCAGGCTAGCCGAGCATGGCGAACGATAAGGTTTCGATACACGGTGCCTGGGCCAGCCGTTGGGTGTTTATTCTGGCAGCGACCGGTTCGGCAGTTGGCTTGGGCAATATCTGGAAGTTCCCCTATATGACCGGCATGTACGGCGGCGGGGCTTTCGTGATGATGTACCTGGTGTGCATCTTTATGGTCGGCTTGCCGATCATGCTCGCCGAAACCCTGATCGGTCGGCGCGGCCGGCAAAGCCCGGTGAATACCCTCAAGACCCTGGCTATCGAGTCGGGCGCTTCTCCGAAATGGTCCTGGGCGGCGCTGGTGGGGATGGTTGCTGCTCTGCTGATTTTGTCGTTTTACAGCGTGGTGGCAGGCTGGTCGCTGGATTACATCCTCAGCATGGGCGGCGGGCAATTTGCCGGCGTGAGTGCCGAGGGCGCTGGCGCGGCGTTTGGTGCGCTGACGGCGGATCCATGGCGGCTGACCCTGTGGCATACGCTGTTTATGCTGCTGACCGGCTTTGTTATCGCCCGTGGCGTGGTGGCCGGGCTTGAGCGCAGCCTGCGAATCATGATGCCGCTGTTGTTCGTTTTGCTGCTGGTGCTGCTGGGTTACAGCATGACTACCGGGCACTTTATGCAGGGCTTCCACTTTCTATTCGATTTCCAGCCGGACCGCGTGCTTGATGGCGTGCTGGCCGCCATGGGGCATGCCTTCTTTACCCTGAGCGTCGGCGTGGGCGCGATCATGGTCTACGGCTCGTACATGCCGAAGAACGCCTCGATTGGCGGCACCATTCTCACCGTCGGCATCCTCGATACTCTGGTGGCCCTCACCGCCGGGATGGCGCTGTTTCCCATCGTCTTCGCCGGTGGTCTGGAGCCTGGCGCAGGGCCGGGGCTGATGTTTGTCACCCTGCCGGTGGCGTTCGGCAATATCGCCTTTGGCCAGGTGATGGGCACGCTGTTCTTTATCCTGGTGCTGATCGCTGCCTGGACCTCGTCGATCTCCATGCTGGAGCCTGCGGTGGCCTATTTGGTCGAGCGTACCAAGCGCAGCCGAGTGCTGGTGACCAGCGTGTTGGCGTTCCTCTGTTGGGTGGTTGGCATGGGCACGGTGTTGTCCTTTAACTTGGGGGCTGAAGCGAAGTTCTTTGTCTTCGCCGAGGATGGTTTCCACCTGTTCCAGTGGGGCGCAGAAGGTGGGCGGAATTTCTTCGACACCATCGATTACCTGACTAGCCGTATTCTGTTGCCGTTCGGCGGCCTGGCGTTCGCCATATTTGCCGGCTGGGTGCTTAAGCGTGAAGCGGTGCGCGAAGAGCTGGCGATGAAAAGCCCGCTGCTGTTCAACGTGGTGTATTGGTTGATTCGTGTGGTTGCGCCAATTGGCGTGCTGATCGTGTTTGTCGCAGAGCTGAGCAAATGATCGCCTGCATCCTATTTAGCCAAGTGGTTGGGTTATGAGTACTCATATTCAGCGTTCGGCGCTGTTGCCTTATCCCGCGCGGGCGCTGTTTGATCTGGTCAATGATGTGGCCAGTTACCCGCAGTTTCTGCCCTGGTGCTCGGCCAGCGAAGTGCTTGAGTCAAGCGACACGCATATGCGTGCCAGCCTGGCGGTGGCCAAGGGTGGTTTGAGCCAGCGCTTTGTCACGGCCAACACCCTGGTGCCGGGAGAGCTGATCAAGCTGACTCTGGTCGAGGGGCCGTTCACCCAGCTGTATGGGCATTGGGAGTTCAAGGCATTGGGCGACAAGGCCTGCAAGATCAGTCTTGATCTGACCTTCGATTACGCCGGGCCATTGGTGCGGGCGACCCTCGGGCCGCTGTTCAATCAGGCCACCAATACCCTGGTCGATGCATTCTGCCAAAGGGCCAAGCAACTCTATGGATAAGCCAAACATCGTGGTCGAAGTGGTCTACGCCCTGGCCGACAAACAGAAGCTGCTGCGCCTGAGCCTGCCCTATGGCACCACGGTGCGTCAGGCGGCGGTGCAGTCCGGCATGCAGGCGCATTTCCCCGATCTGGATCTGCACAACAGCCCGCTGGGCATCTTCGGCAAGGCGGTGAGCAAACCCGATGAGCGCGTGCTGGAAGAGGGGGAGCGGGTGGAGATCTACCGGCCGCTGATTGCCGACCCGAAAGAGGTGCGCAAGCAGCGTGCTGCCAAGGCGGCGCAAGCCAAGGCCGAGGATGGCGGGAATTAAGTACTGAGCAGGTCAGCCAAAAACGAAAAAGCCCGGACGAGTCCGGGCTTTTTTATCAGCAAATGTTACTGCGGGGTGCTTTCCAGAGGCTCTGGAGTCGGCACTGGTACGACTTTCACGTCGTCCACTTCGCGCTGAATCTGTTCAAGCAGCGAACCTGGAGCGGGTTTCTCTTCAACCTGCGGCTGCTGAGTGGTTTGCGGAGTGGTAACGCCGCCGTCCTCACCCAGGATGGCCTGGTCACGGCTGACGCCTGGCATAAAGTCGCCAGACAGACCAACCAGTTGGTCTTCGGCGTTGAAATTCACGCTGACGCGCTCCTGCAGGCGCTTACCGCCGCCCGGCTGGATGCTGTACAGGTAGTCCCAACGATTGGCGTGGAAGGTGTCAGTGAGCAGGGGGTTGCCCATAATAAACCGCACTTGCTTGCGGGTCATTCCCGGGCGCAACTGGTCTATCATGTCCTGCGTGACGACATTGCCCTGTTGGATGTCGATTTTATAAACCCCGGGGAATGAACAACCGGCGAGTGCGAGTAGCCCCGTAAGGGTGAGGCTGGTCAGCAGGATTTTGGTTTTTTGCATCGGTGGGCGACTTCCACTATCTTGGCTGGGCAATATAACCCCGGATCATACCCGCAATAAAGGAAGCTGCGAAGCCGCTTCCGTGAGAAAGCAGACCATGGTTGAAAATAACGAACTACGCAAGGCTGGCCTGAAAGTGACCCTGCCACGGGTCAAGATACTGCAAATGCTTGACCACGCCGGTCAGCGTCACATGAGTGCTGAAGATGTCTACAAGGCGCTGATGGAGGCGGGTGACGACGTAGGTTTGGCGACTGTGTACCGCGTACTGACCCAGTTTGAAGCAGCAGGTCTGGTGGTTCGTCATAACTTCGATGGCGGTCATGCAGTCTTCGAATTGGCGGACAGTGGCCATCACGACCATATGGTCTGTGTCGACTCTGGTGACGTGATCGAGTTTTTCGACGCCGAGATCGAAAAGCGTCAGAAGGAAATCGTCAAAGAGCACGGTTTCGAGCTGGTTGATCACAATCTTGTGCTGTATGTGCGCAAGAAAAGCTGATTTGGCTGCTGCATGAAAAAGGCGACCCTAGGGTCGCCTTTGTGCTTTCTGGGGGGGCTGTGCAATCAGGCCTGGGCGCTGCCGACCATCTGCCGGGCATGGGCCAGGGATTCCTCGGTGAGATCAACGCCGCCGAGCATACGCGCGATTTCCTCGACCCGCTGCGCTGGGCTGAGTTTGCTCACTGCGGTGCGGGTGGCATCGCTTTCACGCACTTTGTGCACGAACAGGTGTTGATGACCTTGCGCGGCAACTTGCGGCAGGTGGGTGACGGTCAGTACCTGGCCGCGTTCACCGAGGCGGCGCAGTAGCTGGCCGACCACTTCGGCGGTGGGGCCTCCGATGCCGACGTCGACCTCATCGAATACCAGGGTGGGCACCCGCGAGGTCTGTGCGGTGATCACCTGAATCGCCAGGCTGATGCGCGACAGCTCGCCGCCCGAGGCGACCTTTGCCAGAGCCTTCAACGGCTGGCCAGGGTTGGCGCTGACCAGAAACTCCAGCTGCTCCAAGCCGTTGGGGTGTGGCTCGCTGTTGCTGTTGGCGCTCAGCTTGATGTTGAAACGCCCGCCGGGCATGCCGAGGGTCTGCATTTCCTGCTCGACCGCGCTGGCCAGCTGACTGGCGGCGTTGTTGCGCAGGGTGCTGAGTTCCGCCGCTTTTTCCTGGTAATGCCGCTCGAAGGCGGCCAGTTCGTCGCTCAGGCGTTCGGCGGCCTGGTCGTCGGCATTGAGGCTTTCCAGCTCTTCGAACAGCTGTTGCTGCATGGCGCCCAGCTCCGTTGGCTGGATGCGGTGCTTGCGCGCCAGGGTGTAGATGGCATCCAGGCGCTCTTCCATCTGGCGCAGGCGTTCGGGGTCGGCGTCGAAGTGGTCGAGAAAGCGGTTCAGCTCGCCGACGGCTTCTTCTACCTGGATTTGCGCGCTGGCCAGCAGGTTGGTGGCTTCGCTCAGTGCGCCGGGCTGGCCCTGGAAGGCACTGAGGCGATTAAGGCTGCTGGTCAGGGCGGACAGCACGTTGCCAGCGTCATTCTCGCTGCACTGCTCGATCACCAGGCGGCAGGCGCTGAGCAGGCTTTCGGCGTTGGTCAGGTTTTTGTGTTCCTGTTCCAGGTTGTCCAGCTCGTCTTCGCCCAAGGCCAGGTTGTCCAGCTCTTCAAGTTGATAGCTGAGCAATTGATGACGCGCGCGTTGTTCGTCGCCGATGCTGGAAACTCGCTCCAGCTCATTCTTGGTCTGTTTCCAGCGCTGCGCGGCGAGCTGCACCTGGCGCGCCAGTTCCTGGCTGCCGGCGTATTCGTCGAGCAGGCGGCGGTGGGTATCGGGCTTGAGCAGAGATTGGTGCTCATGCTGGCTGTGGATGTCGATCAACAGCTCGCCGAGGGCTTTGAGATCGCCTTGAGGGCAAGGCGAGCCATTGATATAGCCACGCGAGCGGCCTTCGGCGGTGATCACTCGGCGCAGGATGCACGGGCCGTCATTGTCCAGATCACGCTCGGCGAGCCAGGCGCGGGCTTCGGGGATGTCGTGCAGGTCAAAACTGGCGAGGATGTCCGCCTTGTCTGCGCCGGGACGCACCACGCCGCTGTCGGCTCGATCACCCAGGGTCAGGCCGAGGGCATCGAGCATGATCGACTTGCCGGCACCGGTTTCCCCGCTGATTACGCTCATGCCGGCGTCCAGCTCTAGATCAAGGTGTTCAACGATGGCGTAGTTGTGTACGGACAGGTGCACCAGCATGGCGAGGGCCTCCCAAGTTCATGTCTGGTTATTTATACAGTGTTTTTTTGTGGACTGACAATCCGTCTGTTGTCCTTGAAACCACATTTTTTGACCCCATATAGCGGTCAGGTACGTGAGTTGAGGCTCGCGTCGGATTTATAAGAGGAGAGACGCATGGCTGACGAACAGACCCTGGATACGCAGAACCCCGATGTACAAACAGCTGCCGAAGCGGCTGCGGGCGATGACCTGGTTGCTCGCGTGCAAGCGCTGGAAGAGCAACTGGCTGCTGCGCAGGATCAGTCGCTGCGCATGGCTGCCGATCTGCAGAACGTGCGCCGCCGCGCCGAGCAGGATGTAGAAAAGGCGCACAAATTCGCTCTGGAGAAATTTGCCAACGACCTGTTGCCGGTGGTGGATAGCCTGGAGCGCGGTCTTGAGTTGTCGAATCCGGATGATGAGGCGATCAAGGCAGTACGTGAGGGTATGGAGCTGACACTCAAGCTGTTAGGCGACACCCTCAAGCGTCACCAGTTGGAAGCGATTGACCCGCATGGCGCGCCGTTCAACGCCGAGCACCATCAGGCGATGGCGATGCAGGAAAGCACCAGCGTCGAGCCTAACAGCGTGCTCAAGGTGTTCCAGAAGGGCTACATGCTCAATGGTCGTCTGCTGCGCCCCGCCATGGTGGTGGTCAGCAAGGCACCGGTGGAAGCGCCGCCATCGATCGATGAGCAGGCTTGAAATTCGCCGAGCTGCCCCCATTAAACAGTCAAGCGTTTTAGTGCTACCGCCGCTGACAACGATCAGCTGCGGGATTATCAAAGTTTCGGGAGAGTGAAGATGGGCAAAATTATTGGTATCGACCTGGGGACCACCAACTCGTGCGTCTCGGTTCTGGAAAACGGTGTCGCTAAAGTTATCGAAAACGCCGAAGGCGCGCGCACCACGCCGTCGATCGTGGCTTATGCCAACGATGGCGAAATTCTGGTGGGTCAGTCGGCCAAACGCCAGGCAGTGACCAACCCGCACAACACCCTGTACGCGGTAAAGCGTCTGATCGGTCGTCGTTTTGACGAAGATGTCGTGCAGAAAGACATCCAGATGGTCCCGTACAAGATCGTCAAAGCTGACAACAACGACGCCTGGGTTGAAGTGAACGGCCAGAAAATGGCGCCGCCACAAATCTCGGCTGAAATTCTGAAGAAGATGAAGAAGACCGCCGAAGACTACCTCGGCGAGCCAGTGACCGAAGCGGTTATCACCGTGCCGGCCTACTTCAACGACAGCCAGCGTCAGGCCACCAAAGATGCCGGTCGTATTGCTGGTCTGGACGTCAAGCGCATCATCAACGAGCCGACCGCAGCCGCTCTGGCTTATGGTATGGACAAGGCCAAGGGCGATCACACCGTGATCGTTTATGACCTGGGTGGTGGTACCTTCGACGTTTCTGTAATCGAAATCGCTGAAGTCGACGGTGAGCACCAGTTCGAAGTGTTGGCCACCAACGGTGACACCTTCCTCGGTGGTGAAGATTTCGACATTCGTCTGATCGATTACCTCGTTGACGAATTCAAGAAAGAAAGCGGCATGAACCTCAAGGGTGACCCGCTGGCCATGCAGCGCCTGAAAGAAGCCGCTGAAAAAGCCAAGATCGAGCTGTCCTCGAGCCAGTCGACCGATGTGAACCTGCCGTACATCACTGCAGACGCCACCGGTCCTAAGCACCTGAACGTGAAGATCTCCCGCGCCAAGCTGGAATCGCTGGTTGAAGACCTGGTGCAGCGCACCATCGAGCCTTGCCGTATCGCGCTGAAAGATGCCGGTATCGACATCGGTGCGATCAACGACGTGATCCTGGTTGGCGGTCAGACCCGTATGCCGCTGGTGCAGAAGCTGGTTACTGATTTCTTCGGTAAAGAAGCGCGTAAAGACGTCAACCCGGACGAAGCTGTGGCCATGGGTGCTGCTATCCAGGGCGCGGTACTGTCGGGCGATGTGAAAGACGTGCTGCTGCTCGACGTTAGCCCGCTGACCCTGGGTATCGAAACCATGGGCGGCGTGATGACTGCGCTGATCGAGAAAAACACCACGATTCCGACCAAGAAATCGCAAGTGTTCTCGACAGCCGACGACAACCAGGGCGCCGTGACCATTCACGTACTGCAGGGCGAGCGCAAGCAAGCCAGCGGTAACAAGTCCCTGGGCAAATTCGACCTGGCCGAGATTCCGCCGGCTCCGCGTGGCGTACCGCAGATCGAAGTCACCTTCGATATCGATGCCAACGGCATCCTGCACGTCGGCGCGAAAGACAAGGCGACCGGCAAGACTCAGTCGATCGTGATCAAAGCCAACTCCGGTCTGTCTGAAGAAGAAATTCAGCAGATGGTGCGTGATGCCGAAGTCAACGCCGAGGAAGATCGCAAGTTCGAAGAGCTGGCGACCGCGCGTAACCAAGGCGATCAGCTGGTGCACGCCACTCGCAAGATGATCACCGAGGCCGGCGACAAGGCCACTGCTGACGAGAAGACTGCTATCGAAACCGCATTGAGCGCGCTGGAAGTAGCGATCAAGGGCGACGACAAAGCTGAAATCGACGCCAAGATGACCGCGCTGTCCGAAGTGACCGCACCGCTTGCGCAGAAGATGTACGCCGAGCAGCCGCAGCCAGGCGCGCAAGCCCCGGGTGCTGAGCAAGCCAAGGACGCAGGCGACGACGTGGTCGACGCTGAGTTCGAAGAGGTCAAAGACAACAAATAAATAGGCGCAAGCTTATGCCGCTCTGGCCGGGCGTGACGCGAGTCGCGTTCGGCATGATCCGCCGCGCGGGAGCTTGCTCCCGCGTTGGCGTGTCTG
>DASRUM010000255.1:0-43020 GCA_035655415.1 Pseudomonas sp. | reverse complement strand
TGCGCCGGTCACCAGCAGGTTGATCAGGGTCAGCGGCAGGCAGAACTTCCAGCTGAAGGCCATGACCTGGTCATACCGTGGCCGCGGAATCGAGGCGCGCAGCAGGATGAAGATCATGATGAAGAAGCAGGTTTTCAGGGCAAACCAGAAAAACGGAATCTGCGGCAGGATGCCAAATGGCCCGTGCCAACCGCCGAAGAACAGGGTTACCAGCAGCGCCGAGATGGTGATGATGCCGATGTATTCACCGACGAAGAACATGCCCCATTTCATCCCGGCATATTCGATGTGGTAACCGTCGGCCAGCTCCTGCTCGGCTTCCGGCTGGTCGAAGGGGTGACGGTGAGTCACCGCCACGCCTGCGATAAAGAAGGTACAGAAGCCGAAGAACTGCGGAATGATGAACCAGAGGTTTTCCGCCTGGTAATCGACGATGTCGCGCATGTTGAACGAGCCAACCTGGGCGACGATGCCCATCAGCGCCAGCGCCAGAAACACCTCGTAGGACACCGTCTGCGCCGAGGCGCGCAGCGCGCCGAGCAGGGCAAACTTGTTGTTACTCGCCCAGCCGGCGAACAGCACGGCATACACCGACAGCCCAGCCATGGCGAAGAAGAACAGGATGCCGATATTCAGGTCCGCCACGCCCCAGTTCGGGGTGATCGGGATGATCGCAAAGGCCATCAACATGGCGGCAAAGGCGATCATCGGCGCGAGGATAAAGATGAACTTGTCGGCGAACGGCGGCGTCCAGTCCTCCTTGAAGAACATCTTGATCATGTCGGCGGCGATCTGAAACATGCCGAACGGCCCGACCCGGTTGGGGCCGTAACGGTCCTGCCACCAGCCCAGCAGACGGCGCTCGACAAAACTCAGCAGCGCGCCGCAGATCACCACCACCAGCAGAATCACGATGGCCTTGAGTACGGCGATCAGCACGTCCAGTACTTCGGGGGTCAGCCAACTCATTGCGCGACCTCCTCAATGCGGGTGACCACGCTACCTGCGATCAGCGCCGGCATGCCCACCAAGCCCACCGGCAAGCCGACCACACCGATGGCCAGCTCTTCGGTGATCTGCAGCGGCAGGCGCAGGGTCTGCCCAGCGACTGTCAGGCTCAGCAGCGCGCCATCATTCACCCCCAGACGATCCGCTTCGGCCTTGGCCAGCAGCGCGTAAGGTGCGGGAATTCGCTCTTGCAGCGGCGCGGCGCCGGCCGAGGTCTCCTCACTGCCGAACAGGTGATGCAGCGCCACGGCCTGCAAGGTACCCGGAGCCGGGTTAAAGGCGGCCGGTACGCTGAACCAGGGCAATACCACGCCTTTGGCTTCCAGCAGACGCACACCGGGGTCACCAGCACGCAGATGGCCGCCGACTTCGTCCTGGAACTTGTTCCAGGCTTGCGGCGAGTTCCAGCCCGGCGACCAGGCGAATGGAATCTGCTGACGGTCTTCCTTGCTGCCGGAATAGCCTTCCATGGAGAAGGAGAAGGCCGAGTCCTGGTCCTGCGGTTGGCGCGGCTCATGCACACTGATATTGGCGCGCATGGCAGTGCGACCGCTGTAACGGTGCGGCTCGCGGGCCAGCTTGAGGCCCTTGATGCGGAAGGTGGCGTTGGGCGCGGCTTCGCCGATGCGTGCCAGCAAGCTGTTGCTAGCAGCAACGGCAGCGGTCACCGCATCCAGCTGAGTCCAGTCGAGCGGCTTGCCCTGCAGGGTGCTGTGCAGCGCATGCAGCCAGCGCCAGCCTTCGCGAATCAGGATATTGGCGTCGTAGTAGCTCGGCTCGAACACCTGGAAGAAGCGCTGGGCGCGGCCTTCAAAGCTTACCAGGGTGCCATCGCCTTCGGCGAAGCTGGCCACCGGCAGCAGCAGATGGGCTTTTTCGCTGGTGGCGGTGTGCTGATGGTCAGCGACAATCACCAGCTTGGCGGCCGCCAATGCGGCATCAACCTGGGCAGCATCGGCGCGGCGGTACAGGTCGTTTTCCAACACGATCACGGCATCGGCCTGGCCGGACGTCAGCGCCTGCAGCGCCGCATCAACGGACTCGCCACCCAGCAGGGCCAGGCCCATGCTGTTGGCTTCTGGTACCACCAGGCTGATGGAGGCGTTTTTCTCGCGATTCTTCAGCGCGCTGGCGATATTCGCCGCGGCCTCGATCAGGCTCTTCTCACCGAGAGAGGCGCCAGAGATGATCAGCGGGCGCTTGGCTTCTAGCAGCGCTTCGGCAATCAACTCCACCAGCTCACCGACATCCGCATCCAGGCCGTTAACCGCCGGTGCGCTCGGGTCGATGGCGTGAGCCACGGCGAAACCGATACGCGCCAAGTCAGCCGGTGCAGCATGCACGCAGGCTTCGGCAATATCATCCAGGCGTGTAGCGGTGACGCTGGCGATAAACAGCGGATGCAGCGCGTCCTGAGCGACGTTCTGCACGGCAGCCATGTGCCAGTCCTGAATTTTCATCGAGGTGGCGATTTCAGTGGCCTTGCCCTTGACCGTCTGACGCAGGGCCAGGGCCAGGCGTGCGGCGGTCTGGGTGAGGTCTTCGCCGAGGATAAACACCGCGTCGTGCAGTTCGACTTCACGCAGGGTCGGCACCGGCAGCGGGCCGTTCTGCAGGATGTCGCGGATCAGGCGGATATTGTCCAACTCGCCCGCAGCGATACCGGGGTAGTAGTTAGCCTCGCCGACCAGCTCGCGCAGGGCGAAGTTGCTTTCCAGGCTGGCGCGCGGCGAGCCGATGCCAATTATGCGTTTGCCCTTGAGCAGCTCGGCGGCCTTGTCCAGCGCCGCGTCGATGCCTAGCTTTGCGCCACCGTCTTTATTGACCAGCAGCGGCTGACGCGGACGATCGCTGCGGTTGACGTAGCCGTAACCGAAACGGCCACGGTCGCAGAGGAAGTACTGGTTCACATCGCCGTTGAAACGGTTTTCGATGCGTCGCAGCTCGCCGTAGCGCTCGCCGGGGCTGGTGTTGCAGCCGCTGGCGCAGCCATGGCAGATGCTCGGGGCAAACTGCATGTCCCACTTGCGGTTGTAGCGCTCGGAGTGGGTCTTGTCGGTGAACACACCGGTCGGGCAGACCTCGACCAGGTTGCCGGAGAACTCGCTTTCCAGCACGCCGTCCTCGACCCGACCGAAGTACACATTGTCGTGCGCGCCATACACGCCCAGATCGGTGCCGCCGGCGTAATCCTTGTAGTAACGCACGCAGCGGTAGCAGGCGATGCAGCGGTTCATCTCGTGGGAAATGAACGGGCCGAGCTGCTGGTTCTGGTGGGTACGCTTGGTGAAGCGATAACGGCGCTGGTTGTGGCCAGTCATCACCGTCATGTCCTGCAGGTGGCAATGGCCGCCCTCCTCACACACCGGGCAGTCGTGCGGGTGGTTGGTCATCAGCCACTCGACGACGCTGGCGCGGAACGCCTTGGATTCTTCATCGTCGATGCTGATCCAGGTGTTGTCGGTGGCCGGCGTCATGCACGACATGACGATGCGCCCGCGCGTATCGTTTTCATCGGTGTACTGCTTGACCGCGCACTGGCGGCAGGCGCCGACGCTACCGAGCGCCGGGTGCCAGCAGAAGTAAGGGATATCGAGACCGAGGGACAGGCAGGCCTGCAGCAGGTTGTCCGCCCCATCGACTTCGAAATCTTTGCCGTCTACGTGGATAGTGGCCATGGTTCAGGTTTCTTCTTTGCCCACCGAAGCGGGCTTGGCTAATGGAATCACGTTGTGCTGCGGGGCCAGGTCAGTGACCGCCAGAGCGCCATTTTTTACGCGGGGACGAATTGCCCCGTCGTCGCCGGAGCCGCCGAGCTGGCCACGCCAGCCTCGAACTCCGAACGGAAATACTTGATCGCACTGCCCAACGGCTCAACCGCACCCGGTGCATGGGCGCAGAAGGTTTTGCCTGGGCCAAGGAAATTGACCAGGCCGAGCAGCGTGTCGATGTCCTGCTGAGTGCCTTGCTTGCGCTCGAGGGCGCGGAGGATCTTCACGCTCCACGGCAGGCCATCGCGGCACGGCGTACACCAGCCGCAGGACTCACGGGCGAAGAACTCTTCCATATTGCGCAACAGCGAAACCATGCTGATGCTGTCGTCCACCGCCAGTGCCAGGCCGGTGCCCATGCGCGTGCCGACCTTGCCGATACCGCCGGCATACATCAGTGCATCCAGGTGCTCAGGGAGCAGGAAGCCGGTGCCGGCACCGCCGGGTTGCCAGCACTTGAGGGTATAGCCATCGCGCATGCCACCGGCGTAATCCTCGAAAAGCTCGCGGGCGCTGACGCCGAAGGGCAGCTCCCAAAGGCCGGGGTTCTTAACCTTGCCGGAGAAGCCCATCAGCTTGGTGCCGTGGTCTTCACTCTCGGGGCGGGCCAGGCTCTTGTACCAATCCACACCGTTACCAACGATGGCCGGCACGTTGCACAGAGTCTCGACGTTGTTTACACAGGTCGGCTTGCCCCACACGCCGACGGCGGCAGGGAACGGCGGCTTGGCGCGCGGGTTGGCGCGGCGGCCTTCAAGGGAGTTGATCAGTGCGGTTTCTTCACCGCAGATATAACGGCCGGCACCGGTGTGAACGAACAGTTCGAAATCGAAACCGCTGCCGAGAATGTTCTTGCCGAGCAGGCCGGCGGCCTTGGCTTCCTCAATGGCGCGATTCAGATTCGCCGCCGCATCGACGTACTCGCCGCGCAGGAAGATGTAGCCGCGATAAGACTTGAGCGCACGCGCGGAAATCAGCATGCCTTCCACCAGCAGGTGCGGCAGCTGCTCCATCAGCATGCGGTCCTTCCAGGTATTCGGTTCCATCTCATCCGCGTTGCACAGCAGGTAGCGGATGTTCATGGATTCGTCGGCAGGCATCAGGCCCCACTTCACCCCGGTGGGGAAGCCAGCACCGCCACGACCTTTAAGGCCGGAGTCCTTCACCGTCTGCACGATATCGGCCTGAGCCATCTCACTCAGCGCTTTGCGCGCAGCGGCGTAGCCGTTCTTCTGCTGGTACTCCTCCAGCCACACCGGCTGGGCGTCGTCACGCAGGCGCCAGGTCAGCGGATGGCTTTCCTCGCTGCGGGCGATCTTGTTGGCCGGGCCGATGGAGGTCAGCGTCTTGATGCTCATACGTAGGCCTCCAGCAGTTTGGCGACGCCATCAGGTTGCACGTCGCCAAAGGTATCGTCGTCGATCATCAGCGCCGGGGCCTTGTCGCAGTTACCCAGGCAGCACACCGGCAGCAGGGTAAAGCGGCTGTCGTTGGTGGTCTCGCCGAGGCCGATACCGAGCTGTTTCTGCATTTCAGCGACGACCGACTCATGGCCACCGACATAGCAAGTCATGCTGTCGCATACGCGGATGATATGGCGGCCCACCGGCTGACGGAAAATCTGACTATAGAAGGTGGCCACACCTTCGACGTCGCTGGCGGGAATGCCGAGAATTTCGCCAATCGCATCGGCGGCGCCATCCGGCACCCAGCCACGGGCTTTCTGCACGATTTTCAGCGCTTCGATCGACGCCGCGCGCGGGTCTTCGTAGTGGTTCATCTCATGCTCGATGGCCGCATGTTCGGCTTCGCTGAGGATGAAACGATCAGTCTGGATTAGCGTGCTCATAATCAGCGGTCCACGTCAGCCATAACGAAGTCGATACTGCCCAGGTACGCGATCAGGTCCGCGACCATACTGCCGCGAATCACCGAAGGGATCTGCTGCAGGTGCGGGAAGCTTGGCGTACGAATGCGCGTGCGGTAGCTCATGGTGCTGCCGTCGCTGGTCAGGTAGTAGCTGTTGATGCCCTTGGTCGCCTCGATCATCTGGAAGCTCTCGTTGGCCGGCATCACCGGCCCCCAGGAAACCTGCAGGAAGTGGGTGATCAGGGTTTCGATGTGCTGCAGCGTGCGCTCTTTCGGCGGCGGCGTGGTCAGCGGGTGATCGGCCTTGTACGGACCTTCCGGCATATTGCGCAGGCACTGGTCGATGATCTTGATGCTCTGGCGCATCTCTTCCACACGCACCATGCAGCGGTCGTAGGCATCGCCATTGGCGGCCAGCGGCACTTCGAACTCGAAGTTCTCGTAACCGGAATACGGCCGCGCCTTGCGCAGGTCGAAGTCGCAGCCAGTCGCGCGCAAGCCAGCACCTGTGGTGCCCCACTCCAGCGCTTCCTTGGTGTTGTACTGCGCCACACCGATGGTCCGCGCCTTGAGGATGCTGTTCTGCAGCGCGGCTTTCTCGTACTCGTCGAGGCGCTTGGGCAGCCAGTCAACGAACTCCTTGACCAGACGATCCCAGCCACGCGGCAGGTCGTGAGCGACGCCACCAATGCGGTACCAGGCCGTGTGCAGGCGGAAGCCGGTGATGGCCTCGATCACCTTGTAGGCGCGCTGGCGGTCGGTAAAGGTAAAGAACACCGGGGTCATCGCGCCGACGTCCTGGATATAGGTGCCGAGGAATAGCAGGTGACTGGTGATGCGGAAGAACTCAGCCATCATGATGCGAATCACGTCGACACGCTGTGGCACGGTGATGCCCGCGAGTTTTTCCACGGCCAGCACGTACGGCAGGTTGTTCATCACCCCGCCGAGGTAATCGATGCGGTCGGTGTAGGGAATAAAGCTGTGCCAGCTCTGCCGTTCGGCCATCTTCTCGGCGCCGCGGTGGTGGTAACCGACTTCCGGCACGCAGTCGACGATCTCTTCACCGTCGAGCTGCAGGATGATGCGGAAAGCACCGTGGGCCGACGGGTGATTGGGGCCGAGGTTGAGGAACATATAGTCCTCGTGCTCACTGCCACGCTTCATGCCCCAGTCTTCCGGTTTGAAGCGCGCAGCTTCTTCTTCCAGCTGCTGTTTGGCCAGGGTCAGGCTGAACGGATCGAACTCGGTGGCGCGCGCCGGGTAATCCTTGCGCAGCGGGTGGCCTTCCCAGGTCGGCGGCATCATGATCCGCGTTAGGTGCGGGTGGCCGCTGAAATGGATGCCGTAGAGGTCCCAGACTTCGCGCTCATACCAGTTGGCATTGGGCCAGATGCTGGTGACGCTGGGCACATTGAGGTCGCGCTCGCTCAAGGCAACTTTGAGCATGATGTCGCTGTTCCGCTCCAGCGACATCAGGTGATAGAACACGGTGAAATCCGCACCCGGCAGGCCACGACGCTGGGTGCGCAGGCGTTCGTCGACGCCATGCAGGTCATACAGCATGACGTAGGGGCGAGGCAGGTTGCGCAGGAAGGTCAGGATTTCGACCAGCCGCTCGCGAGCGACCCACAGCACCGGCATGCCGGTACGGGTGCTCTGTGCGGTAAAGGCGTCAGCGCCAAAACGGGAATTCAGTTCGACGACCACATCTTGGTCGTCAGCCTTGTACGGCGGTATGGACAGAATGCTGTCTGCAGTCATGGTCTCGGTCGCTATAGGTCAACGGCGTCAGTAGGCGGGCTCAATCGAGCCCAGGCTCACACTTCGTCGGGGCTACGCAGATTGGTCACGGCGATTCGCTGCTCGCGACGCTGTTCTTTCTGCGAAGGCATGTCGGCACGGTAAACACCCTGATCACCGACTACCCAGGACAACGGCCGGCGCTCCTGACCGATGGATTCCTGCAGCAGCATCAAGCCCTGCAGAAATGCCTCAGGACGGGGCGGGCAACCGGGAATATAGACGTCGACCGGCAGGAACTTGTCGACTCCCTGGACCACGGAGTAGATGTCGTACATGCCGCCGGAATTGGCGCAGGAGCCCATTGAGATCACCCACTTGGGTTCCAGCATCTGCTCGTACAGGCGCTGGATGACCGGAGCCATCTTGATGAAGCAGGTGCCGGCGATGACCATGAAGTCCGCCTGGCGTGGGGAGGCTCGAATCACTTCCGCACCAAACCGGGCCACGTCGTGCGGCGCGGTAAAGGCGGTGGTCATTTCCACATAGCAGCAGGACAAGCCGAAGTTATACGGCCATAGGGAGTTCTTGCGCCCCCAGTTCACTGCGCCATTCAGAACATCGGCAAGTTTGCCCATGTAGATGTTCTTGTGGACTTGATCATCTAGCAGCGGGTCGGAAACAGTCTCCCGCTCGCCGACCGGATAGCGCTCATTCGGCGCATCCGGATCGATCCGAGTAAGTTTGTAGTGCATCGCCAAAGCCTCATTGTTTTAGCTTCGCCTGCCGCTCGCGACGGCCCTGAGGTGCCCAATCGAGCGCCCCGATCCGCCAAAGGTAGACAAGACCTGCCAACAGAATTGCTATAAAGACTGTAGCTTCGATCAGCCCAGCCCAGCCGCTTTCGCGCACCGAAACTGCCCAAGCGAAGAGAAAGAGGGCTTCAACGTCGAAGATCACGAAGAGCATCGCGACCAGATAGAATTTGGCTGACAGGCGCAGACGCGCGCTGCCGACGGGCAACATGCCGGACTCAAAAGGCTCATTCTTGCTGCGACCCCAGGCTTTGCTACCCAGCAGGCTGGACAGACCAAGCATGAATGCAATGAGGCCGCAGACCCCAAGCAGAAAAACAGCAAAAGCCCAGTTATGGGATATGGTCGTTACCGCATCAGGCATGCCGGTACTCCTTGATAAGGAACGGCTTCTATAATTATTTATTGCGCGCAGCCCAAACAGAGCTGCCCGCCAAGTATGGCCGCAATTCTATGCGTGCTACGAATTAGTAACCAATTATTTTATGTTCACAGAGCGACATAAACGCGTAAGCAATCGCCAAAACCGTTTTGCGGCTTGAGCCAGCGCTGCAGAGCGGTATCAACAGTTGGTTCCATTGAATACAGCCGCTATGCTTGGCTGCATCTCAATGGATAAAGACTATGACCCTCACCGAACTGCGCTACATAGTCACCCTCGCTCAGGAACAGCACTTCGGCCGCGCTGCCGAGCGTTGTCATGTCAGCCAGCCGACGCTGTCGGTGGGGGTGAAGAAACTCGAAGATGAGCTGGGTGTGCTGATCTTCGAACGCAGCAAGAGCGCAGTGCGCCTGACTCCGGTCGGTGAAGGCATCGTTACCCAGGCGCAGAAGGTGCTGGAGCAGGCCCAAGGCATCCGCGAGCTGGCCCAAGCCGGCAAGAATCAGATGGCCGCGCCACTGAAAATCGGCGCGATCTATACCGTCGGCCCTTATCTGTTCCCCCATCTGATTCCACAGCTGCACCGCGTCGCCCCGCAGATGCCGCTGTATATCGAAGAAAACTTCACCCACGTGCTGCGCGACAAGCTGCGCAACGGCGAGCTGGACGCGATCATCATCGCCCTGCCATTCCATGAAGCTGATGTGCTGACCAAGCCGCTGTACGACGAGCCGTTCTACGCCCTGCTGCCAGCCGGTCACCCTTGGGCTGCGATGAAGACCATCGACAGCAAGCTGCTGAATGACAAGAGCCTGCTGCTGCTCGGTGAAGGTCACTGCTTCCGTGATCAGGTGCTGGAAGCCTGCCCGACCCTGCGCAAGGGCGGCGAAGACAGCGCCAAGCACACCACGGTGGAATCCAGCTCGCTGGAAACCATTCGCCATATGGTCGCCTCGGGCCTAGGCGTGTCGATCCTGCCGTTCTCTGCGGTCGACAGCCACCACTATGCCCCCGGCGTGATCGAAGTGCGCCCACTTAGCGCGCCCGCGCCGTTCCGCACCGTGGCCATCGCCTGGCGCGCCAGCTTCCCGCGGCCGAATGCCATCGAAGTCCTTACCGACTCGATCCGTCTGTGCTCGGTGGCCAAACCACTGCCCAAGAGCAGCTAAGACAGGCCATGACCGAGCTGGCTGCGGTTTCTGTCACCGCGCTGAAAGGCGTGGGTGCAGCCCTGGCCGAAAAGCTCGCCAAGGTTGGCCTGGAAACCCTGCAGGATGTGCTGTTCCACCTGCCGCTGCGCTATCAGGACCGCACCCGCATCGTGCCGATTGGCGCGCTGCGCCCCGGTCAGGACGCCGTGGTGGAAGGCATAGTCGCCGGCGCCGATGTGGTCATGGGTCGACGCCGTAGCCTGCTGGTACGCCTGCAGGACGGCAGCGGCACCCTCTCCTTGCGCTTCTACCACTTCAGCCAGGCGCAAAAAGAAGGCCTCAAGCGCGGCACCCTGGTGCGTTGCTACGGCGAAGTGCGCCCTGGCTCGTCGGGCCTGGAGATCTACCACCCGGAATACCGCGCGCTGTCCGGCAGCGAACCGATTGCCGTGGAACAGACCCTGACGCCGATCTACCCGACCACCGAAGGCCTGACCCAGCAACGCCTGCGTCAGCTTAGTGAGCAGGCCCTGGCGCGCTTGGGCCCGCACAGCCTGCCGGATTGGCTGCCGCGCGAGTTGGCTGACGATTACCAGCTCAGCCCGCTCGATCAGGCGATCCGCTATCTGCATCGACCGCCGCCGGATGCCGACCTGGAAGAACTCGCCGAAGGCCGCCACTGGGCCCAGCACCGCCTGGCCTTCGAAGAATTACTGACCCATCAACTGTCGCTGCAACGCTTGCGCGAGAGCGTCCGCGCGCAGCTAGCTCCAGCGCTGCCCCTGGCGAAAAGCCTGCCGCAGCAATACCTGGCCAACCTGGGCTTTACCCCCACCGGCGCGCAACAGCGGGTCGGCGCGGAAATCGCCTACGACCTCAGCCAGAGCGAGCCGATGTTGCGCCTGGTGCAGGGCGATGTCGGCGCCGGCAAGACCGTGGTCGCCGCCTTTGCCGCACTGCAAGCACTGGAAGCCGGTTACCAGGTGGCGCTGATGGCCCCTACCGAGATTCTCGCTGAACAGCACTTTATCAACTTCAGCAAATGGCTCGCGCCGCTGGGTCTTGAAGTCGCCTGGCTGGCAGGCAAGCTCAAGGGCAAGGCCCGCGCCAGCGCCCTGGAGCAGATCGCTGCGGGCGCGCCCATGGTGGTTGGCACCCACGCGCTGTTTCAGGATGAAGTGCAGTTCCAAAAACTCGCGCTGGTGATTATCGATGAGCAGCACCGCTTCGGCGTGCAACAGCGCCTGGCCCTGCGGCAGAAAGGCATCGGCGGGCGCATGTGTCCGCACCAATTGATCATGACTGCGACGCCGATCCCACGAACCCTGGCGATGAGCGCCTACGCCGACCTCGACACCTCCATCCTCGACGAGCTGCCGCCCGGCCGTACCCCAGTGAACACCCTGGTAATCGCCGACAGCCGCCGCCTGGAAGTGGTCGAGCGCGTTCGCCTGGCCTGCAATGAAGGGCGTCAGGCTTATTGGGTGTGCACCCTGATCGAGGAATCCGAAGAGCTGACCTGCCAGGCCGCGGAAACCACCTTCGAGGATTTATCGGCAGCGCTCGGCGGGCTGAATGTCGGCTTGATTCACGGGCGCATGAAACCGGCGGAAAAAGCCGCGGTAATGGACCAGTTCAAACAGGGCCAGCTGCAACTGCTGGTGGCCACCACGGTGATCGAAGTCGGCGTCGATGTGCCCAATGCCAGCCTGATGATCATCGAAAACCCGGAACGCCTGGGCCTGGCCCAGCTGCACCAGCTGCGCGGCCGGGTCGGTCGTGGCAGCGCGGCCAGTCATTGCCTGCTGCTCTATCATCCGCCGTTGTCGCAGTTGGGCCGCGAGCGCCTGGCAATCATGCGCGAGACCTGCGATGGTTTCGTTATCGCCGAAAAGGACCTGGAACTGCGTGGCCCCGGCGAGATGCTCGGCACCCGCCAGACCGGTTTGCTGCAGTTCAAGGTCGCCGACCTGATGCGCGATGCCGACCTGCTACCAGCCGTACGCGACGCCGCGCAGGCGCTGCTGGAACACTGGCCACAGCATGTCAGCCCGCTACTTGAACGCTGGTTGCGGCATGGCCAACAATACGGGCAAGTGTGAACCAGCGCACAGTGCACCCGTCGCCTGCGCCGCCGATTCACCAGCCCGCTGTTTATACTCGTGAAATTGCTGCCTCAGCCGGATACCGCCATGACTGAACTTGCCCTTGCTACCGACACCGCTCCGCGCCCGCCAGCGGTGATTTTGCAATTGCTGGAAAAGCTCGGCCTGCCCTACCAAATCTGCCCCGACCAGCCCGGTCTGCCGGCCGCTCAGCGCCTGCAAGCGGTATTGCTCGATGACGCGGTCGGCGCGCTACTGGTGCTCTACCCACAGAGCCAGCTGCTCGACCTCAATCGCCTGACCGAACTGACCGGCCGCCAGCTGACCGCCGTCAAGCCAGAGCGCCTGGAACGCATGCTCGGCAAGCACAGCCTGAAAGTGCTGCCCGGCCTGCCGCCGCTGACCAGCTCGCCCTGCCTATATGACGAGCGCCTGCTGCAGGTGCCCAGCCTGTATATCGATTCCGGCCAGCGCGGCGTATTGCTGGAGCTGAGCACCGAAGCCTTCAAGACCTTGTTGAGCAAGGCCAGCGCCGCACGCTTCGGCGAGCCGCTGAGCAATATCCGCCTGAACCTCGATCGCCCGGACGACGACCGCGCCGAGATCACCCTGGCGGTGCAGGCCTTTACCGCACGGCGCATCCAGCAACGCCTGGAAGAAACCATCGAGATTCCTCCACTGCCGGAAACCGCGCAGAAGATCATCAAGCTGCGCGTCGACCCGGATGCCACCGTCGATGACATCACCGGCGTGGTCGAAACCGACCCGGCGCTGGCCGCTCAGGTGGTCAGCTGGGCCGCCTCGCCCTTCTATGCCGCGCCCGGCAAGATCCGCTCGGTGGAAGACGCCATCGTCCGTGTGCTGGGCTTTGATCTGGTGATCAACCTGGCCCTCGGCCTGGCCCTAGGCAAGACCCTGAGCCTGCCCAAGGACCACCCGCAACAGGCCACGCCGTACTGGCAACAGGCGATCTACAGCGCTGCGGTGATTGAGGGTCTGACCCGCGCCATCCCACGCGCACAGCGCCCGGAAGCCGGCCTGACCTACCTCGCCGGCCTGCTGCATAACTTCGGTTATCTGGTGCTGGCGCATGTGTTTCCGCCGCACTTCTCGCTGATCTGCCGGCATCTGGAGGTCAACCCGCACCTGTCGCACAGCTATATCGAGCAACATCTGCTCGGTATCAGCCGCGAACAGATCGGCGCCTGGCTGATGCGTTACTGGGATATGCCGGAAGAACTGGCCAGCGCCCTGCGCTTCCAGCACGATCCTGAGTACACCGGCCCCCACGCCACCTACCCGAATCTGGTGTGCCTGTCGGTCAGCCTGCTGCGCAATCGCGGCATCGGCGCCGGCCAGCAGAGTGAGATTCCGCAAAGCCTGTTCGACAACCTCGGCATTAGTCGGGAGAAAGCCGAAGAGGCGGTGAGCAAGGTGCTGGCCGCTGAAGTCGCACTGCGAGAACTGGCGGCGCAATTCCATCCCGCACATTAAAAGCGCAGAAAGCACAAAGGGGCCTACGGGCCCCTTTGTCGTTTCAGTCGACTAACTACTTCTTCAGCTGCGCACGCCGTGCGGCAAACAGCTCCGGCAGCACCTGCACGCTACTACCAAGCAACTGAGCTACGGCTGGCTGCTCATACAGGGCGGCATATTCGGCCAGTTTTTCGCTGGGTATCTGCCGGTAGGCATAAAGCATAAAAGACTCCACCGCCTCAGAGCTGGAGGCGCGCAAAGCGTCCTCCTGAGCCTTGGTTTGGCTGCTCATGGCTTTCTCGTCGATGCTTTCGCCACGGCTCTGCAGCGCCAGCAACGCCTGAGTCTTGCCGACTTCATAGCGCAACAGGGTGGCCAGGGTGGTGGTGTGCGCGGCGGCATCCAGACGCCGTACCAGAGCCAGCCGCTCCTCACGCGGCGGACGCTCTTCCAGTTGTTTGCGATAGGCCGCCAGGCCTTCGGCGCCGCCTTCACCAACCGACCGTTCTGCGGCGGTAAAGCCCTGCGCCAGCGGGCTTTCCAGCAAGCTCTGGGCGTGCTGCAGCTGGGCTTGATCGAGCTTGCTGGTCAGCCGCTTGGCCAAGTCCAGGCACAGGCCATCGGCGGCAAACACCTTGGCCAACTGCGCCTGCTGTTTATCAGTCAGGCCGCGCTGCACCAGCGGCGCGCTCTGTTCGCACAGCAAGCGGATACCCGCCAGCTCGAATAACGGCGCAAAGGCTTCGGCTTTGGGGGGCGCGGCATGAGCAAGGGAGGTGGAAAATAGCAGGGCACTCAGCAGCAAACGCATGGGCAAACTCTCACTAGGGCTATACCCAGCCTAGCGAATGCGGTGCGCGCAGGCCAGCCCCGGCGCGCACAGCTGCGGATCAGGCAGCTTTTTTGGCGGCGTCTTTCTTCTTCGGCATCAGGTATTTGGTCAGGCCCTGGAACCAGATCACCAGCGCCGGGTTGCCCTGGATCTGGATGTCCTTGTTCTGAATGCCCTGCATAAACGCCAGCTGCTTGTTTTTCGCGCTCATGGTGGCGAAACCATAGGCGGCGTCCTTGAAGCCGAGGGCGAAGGCTGGCTCAGTAGCCGGGCCGCGCTTGCTGGTGATGCGCTGGTCTTTGACGATGAAGTGACGGGCGACTTTGCCATCCAGGGTGTGCAGCTGGAAGACCATATCGCGGTCCAGCAGTTGCTGTTGGAATGCCGGGTTTTCGCGGCTGGCCTTGGCCATCAGACGGCCCAGCATCCACAGAAGAAAACGGAATTTCATGCGCGAGGCCTCGCAAAGGGTAGGGAAAAGGCGGCGCATTGTAGCGGTTTGCGGCGGGGACTACATCCGGCTGAAAGAAGGGCGTGAACACGCTAGCCGGGGTGGTTCAGCCCGGAGCCAAAGGCCCCGGGCCTGAGGACTCAGTTGACCGCGTCTTTCAGGGACTTGCCCGGTTTGAAGGCGACGGTGTTGCTGGCCTTGATCTTTACCGGCTCGCCGGTTTGCGGGTTTTTACCGGTGCGAGCACCGCGGTGGCGTTGCACGAAAGTACCGAAGCCCACCAAAGTGACGCTGTCCTTGCGGTTCAGTGCGTTGGTGATTTCTTCGAGTACCGCGTTAAGTACACGGTTTGCCTGATCTTTAGTCAGATCCGCCTTATCGGCGATAGCGGCGGCGAGTTCCGGTTTACGCATAAATGCCTCTTTACGGTTTTTTGTTGTTGTGTCCGGGCTGCTCTGCGCGAGCAGATACCAAGGCGCCGCAGCAGCTCTAGGCTGCGGCAGACTGAGGGAGAATGGCATGCCATTGGGCCCTGCGCCAGTCTTGTCCGACAGTTAAACCAGGCAATTTTGTGGCATATCCGACAGAACGGCCGCCATTCAGGCCAAAAGCGCAGGCAGCAGCTTATTCAGAGCCAATTTTTCCTGCACGGCCGTACCGGTGAGGGCATAGCCGAGCAGCGCGCCGCTGCTGTCATGGCACAGCGCCTTGATATCGGCGCCGCTACCCTCCACGCTCCACTCGCCTTGCAGGCCTCGCGGTGGCGGCGATACCACCAGCGGGCAGACCGGGGTTTTTACCGTGACAGGCATCGGCCCGTAACTCACCGCCGTTGGGATGCCGGCCAGGGTTTGCGCCAGTGCACGGGCGCTGGTCATCAGCGGCATGACGTAGAGCAGGTTGATCCCATCGACCTCGGCGCAGTCGCCCAGGGCGTAGATATTGGCGTGAGAGGTGCGCAGCTGGCGGTCGACCACCACCCCACGATTGACCGCCAGCCCGGCAGCAGCCGCCAGGTCGATACGCGGACGCAGACCCACAGCTGAGAGCACCAGATCGCACTCAATCAGCGTGCCATCAGACAAGTGCGCCTGCAGGGCATCGCCCTGGTGGTTCAGGCTGGCCAGCACCGGACCGAGGTGGAAACGCGCGCCCAGCCCCTCCAGGCCAGCCTGCACCGCCGCGGCGGCAGCCGGATGCAACAAGCCCGGCATTACCTGCTCGCAGGGCGCCACCAGCTCGACCTGATAGCCGCCCAGGCTCAGGTCATTGGCAAACTCACAACCGATCAGCCCGGCGCCCAGCAGCAGGACGCGCCGCTTGCCGGCGGCTGCAGTGCGAAAGCGCGCGTAATCTTCCAGATCATTGATCGAGAAGATTGCATCATCGGCATCACCTTGCACCGGCACACGAATCACCTCGGCGCCCCAGGCCAGCACCAGATCGCGGTACGGCACAGCCTCTTCGCCGATCCACAGCTGCTTATGACCGGGATCGATGCCACTGATGCGGGTATGGGTGCGCACTTCCGCTTTGAGCTGGTCGGCCATGGCACCCGGCTCAGCCATGCTCAGGCCATCGGCATCCTTGTTCTTGGCAAAACCGGTGGACAGCATCGGTTTGGAATAGGAGCGACCGTCGTCGGCAGTGATCAGCAGCAGCGGTGTTTCGCTGTCCAGCTTGCGGAACTCACGGGCTAGGTTGTAGCCGGCCAGGCCGGTGCCAACGATGACGACAGGTGCACTCATGCTCATTCCTCACACAGGCCGCGCACTGCGGCGGCCGTAATAGATTTCAGGGCTGACGCGGCTCAGGCGATTTCGATCATCTCGAAATCCAGCTTGCCGACGCCGCAATCGGGGCACAGCCAATCGGCGGGAATATCTTCCCAGGCCGTGCCAGGGGCGATGCCTTCATCGGGCAGGCCGAGGGCTTCGTCATAGATAAAACCGCACACCACACACTGCCACTTGCGCATAACCACCTCGCCGCTTATCCAGCTTGTTCGGGGTGTTAAGTATGCGCACTCGCTAAACAAAACGGCGACCCTTGGGTCGCCGCTTGTCACAGCCTGGACTCAACCGATTTCGATCATTTCGAAATCAAGCTTACCCACGCCACAGTCAGGGCACAGCCAGTCTTCCGGGACATCCTGCCAGAGCGTGCCGGCGGCGATGCCTTCATCAGGCCAGCCTTGGCTCTCGTCGTAAATCAGTCCACAGACCACACATTGCCACTTCTTCATAACTACCTCAGGCGGATCACACGGCTATTGCGCCGGGGAAACTACCGTATATGTGCAGGTGCGCCAAGCCGCAGGGCGATGAATAGCCTGTCATCGAGACCAACCAAAGTCGGGTTCTGCTCGGCGTAGCGGCCAAGCGGCGCGCCCGGCACCACCTGTCCGGGCGCAAGGGCCATGTTAGACTCGCGCGCCTCTGCTTACGGTGAAACCTGCTCGTGCCCCACCCCACCCTCGCCTATCCGCCGCGCTGGCTGACTGCCAGCCAACTGCACCCTGCGCCCACTGCCGCGGTGCGTGACTGGCTGTTCAATGAGGATTCGCTGACGCGGCGGCTGACCGCCCTGTCGGCCGATGGCTTCAGCGTCACTCCGCTGCAGGAAGGTTGGCAGCGCCTGCGCAACGATGAATGCAGCGCGCTGGGCGTGGTCAACGGCAGCCAGGGCTGGGTGCGCGAGGTGTACCTACGCGGTCACGGCCGGCCCTGGGTATTCGCCCGCAGCGTGGCGGCGCGCAGCGTACTGGAAGGCTCCAGCTTGACGCTGGATCAACTCGGTAGCCGCTCGCTGGGTGAATTGCTGTTCAGCGACCGCGCCTTCGATCGTGGTGAATTGCAGGTGTGTCGCTACCCGTCGCAGTGGCTGCCAGCAGAGGCCTGCAGCGAGCGCCTGTGGGCACGTCGCTCGTGCTTTAGCCGTGGTGCACTGGGGGTTTTGGTCGCAGAGGTATTTCTGCCCGAATTCTGGGCCACGGCCGCCATCGAGCCGTAGGATGGGGCGGGCCACGTAGGTTGAGCTTAGCGATACCCATCACCTACGCCCCATCGCGCGCCGCGCTCCGTATAATCAGCCGCACCTCGCATGGAGACGCGCTCGATGTATACCCGCCTGCTGCATTCACTCAACCGCCTGCACCCGCGCACCTGGGACTTTATCCAGCTGATGCGCCTGGACAAACCCATCGGCATTTACCTGCTGCTGTGGCCAACGCTGTGGGCCTTGTGGGTGGCGGCCGAGGGCGTACCGAGCGCGAAAAACCTGTTTATCTTCATCGTCGGCGTATTTTTGATGCGCGCCGCCGGCTGCGTGATCAACGATTACGCCGACCGCAACTTCGACGGCCACGTCAGCCGCACCAAGGCCCGCCCGCTGGCCAGTGGCAAGATCCAGCCGCGTGAAGCGCTGATTCTGTTCACCGTACTGGTAGCCGCCAGCTTCGTGCTGGTGCTGTTTACCAACGCCACGACCATCTGGCTGTCGTTTGGCGGCCTGGCTCTGGCCGCCTGCTACCCCTTTATGAAGCGCTACACCTTCTACCCGCAAGTGGTGCTCGGCGCGGCGTTTTCCTGGGGCATGCCAATGGCGTTTACCGCCGAGACCGGCACTCTGCCGCCGGAAGCCTGGCTGCTGTATATCGCCAACCTGCTGTGGACGGTGGCCTACGACACCTACTACGCCATGGCCGACCGCGAGGATGACCTGAAGATCGGCGTGCGCTCAACCGCCATTCTGTTTGGCGATGCCGACCGCCTGATCATTGTCATTCTCCAGGGTCTGGCGCTGCTCTGTCTGCTGCTGGCGGCGGCGCGCTTCGAGCTGGGCCTGAACTTCCACCTCGGCCTGCTGGCGGCGGCCGGATGCTTTGCCTGGGAGTTTCACAAAACCCGCAACCGCAAGCCGATGGCCTGTTTCAATGCCTTCCTGCACAACCATTGGGCGGGTTTGGCGATATTTATCGGCTTGGTACTGGACTACGCCTTGCGCGGCTAGAAAGAAGCTTTGCCGCGCGCCTGTCATATCGCTGCAATAATTCCGTTATCTAATGCAGCACATTACAGCGAGATGACCCGAGGCTTGACCCATGGTTGGCAAGAACATCCTGATCGTCGATGACGAAGCACCGATCCGTGAAATGATCGCCGTGGCCCTGGAAATGGCCGGCTACGAGTGCCTGGAAGCGGAGAATACCCAGCAGGCGCACGCCATCATCGTCGACCGCAAACCCGATCTGATCCTGCTCGACTGGATGCTCCCCGGCACCAGCGGTATCGAACTGGCGCGACGCCTCAAGCGCGATGAGCTGACCGGCGACATCCCGATCATCATGCTCACCGCCAAGGGCGAAGAGGACAACAAGATCCAGGGCCTGGAAGTCGGTGCCGACGACTACATCACCAAGCCGTTCTCCCCGCGCGAACTGGTCGCCCGCCTCAAGGCCGTGCTGCGCCGCGCTGGCCCGACCGACAGCGAAGGGCCGATCGAAGTCGGCGGCCTGCTGCTCGACCCAGTCAGCCACCGCGTCACCATCGACGGCAAACCGGCCGAGATGGGCCCCACCGAATACCGCCTGCTGCAATTCTTTATGACCCACCAGGAGCGCGCCTACACCCGTGGCCAGCTGCTTGATCAGGTCTGGGGCGGCAACGTGTATGTCGAGGAGCGCACCGTCGACGTGCATATCCGCCGCCTGCGTAAAGCACTCGGCGAGGTCTACGAGAACCTGGTGCAAACCGTGCGTGGTACCGGCTATCGTTTTTCCACCAAGAGCTAAGACGGTTAGGATGGCCTGCAGGCCCACCATGGGTTTGCATAAAGGATTGATTGGCGGATGAGCTCGAATTGAATCAAGACTGGCGCGGCCCCCTGATACGTCGCTTGTTGCTACTGGTCGGTGTCTGCCTGCTGCTCGGGCTGATTACCGGCGAATACGCCTGGACCCTGCTGCTCGGCCTGGCCGGCTACCTCGGCTGGCACCTGCAGCAACTGCTGCGCCTGCACAAATGGCTGCGCACCCGCCAGGGTGACGAAGCGCCACCGGATGGCTACGGCCTGTGGGGCGAAGTATTCGACAGCATCTACCACCTGCAGCGCCGCGACCAGAAAGTCCGCGGGCGCCTGCAGGCGGTAATTGACCGCGTGCAGGAGTCCACCGCCGCGCTGAAAGATGCGGTGATCATGCTCGACCGCGACGGCAACCTGGAGTGGTGGAACATCGCCGCCGAGAAACTCCTGGGTCTGAAAACCCCGCAGGACAGCGGCCAGCAGATCACCAACCTGGTGCGTGACCCGCGCTTTATCGAATATTTCGAGAACCACAATTACAACGAGCCGCTGGAGCTGCCGTCACCGGTCAGCGACCGCCTGCGCCTGCAATTCCACATCACCCAGTACGGCAATCGTGAACACCTGATGCTAGTGCGCGACATCACCCGCCTGTATCAGCTGGAGCAGATGCGTAAGGACTTCGTTGCCAATGTCTCCCACGAGTTGCGCACCCCGCTGACCGTGATCGCCGGCTACCTGGAAACCTTGCTGGACAACGTCGAGAACGTTAATCCGCGCTGGTTGCGTGCCCTGCAGCAGATGCAGCAGCAAGGCGGGCGCATGCAGAACCTGCTCAACGATCTGCTCTTGCTGGCCAAGCTGGAAGCCACCGACTACCCCTCGGACAACCAGCCGGTAGCCGTCGACCTGCTGCTGCTGAGCATCAAGAACGATGCCCAGGCACTGTCCAGCGAGCGTCATCACCGTATCAGCCTGGAGGCGGACCCGCACCTCAAGCTCAAGGGCAGCGAGACAGAGCTGCGCAGCGCCTTTTCCAACCTGGTGTTCAACGCCGTGAAATACACCCCGGATGAAGGCGAGATTCGCATTCGCTGGTGGAGCGATGAACAGGGCGCGCACCTTAGCGTGCAGGACAGCGGCCTGGGCATCGAGGCCAAGCATTTGCCGCGCCTGACCGAGCGCTTCTACCGGGTCGATTCCAGCCGCGCCAGCAATACCGGCGGTACTGGCTTGGGCCTGGCCATCGTCAAGCATGTGCTGCTGCGCCACCGCGCGCGGCTGGATATCGTCAGCAAGCTGGGCAAGGGCAGCACCTTCACCTGCCACTTCCCCACCCTGCAGGTAGTACGGCGCGGCCAGTAACCGCGCCCCACTTGCAAAGCCGGCTGTCAGCCCCCACCCTTTAGCGGTCATTCACTACCCGAACCCTCTATGGACCCCTCCACGAGTTACGTCGCCAGCAATTATTTCGCCGATTTCGGCCTCGTCCTCTTCGCTCTGTTTCTGGTGCTGCTCAACGGCTTCTTCGTTGCCGCCGAGTTCGCCATCGTCAAGCTACGCGCCACCAAGGTCGATGCCCTGGCCGCCAAGAATGGCTGGCGCGGGCATATCCTGCGCACCGTACACAACCAGCTCGACGCTTACCTCTCGGCCTGCCAGCTGGGTATCACCCTAGCCTCCCTCGGCCTTGGCTGGGTCGGCGAACCGGCCTTTGCTCACCTGCTCGAACCGCTGCTGGCGGGCATCGGTATCGAATCGCCCAAGCTGATACATGGCATCGCCTTCTTTACCGCGTTCTTTATCATTTCCTACCTGCATATCGTGGTCGGCGAGTTGGCCCCCAAGTCCTGGGCCATCCGTAAACCCGAGCTGCTGTCGTTGTGGACGGCCGCGCCGCTGTACCTGTTCTACTGGGCCATGTACCCGGCGATCTTCCTGCTCAACGCCAGCGCCAACGCCATTCTGCGCGTGGCCGGCCAGGGCGAGCCGGGGCCGCACCATGAGCACCACTACAGCCGCGACGAACTCAAACTGATCCTCCACTCCAGCCGCGCTAGCGACCCCAGCGACCAGGATATGCGTGTGCTGGCCTCGGCAGTGGAGATGGGCGAGCTGGAAGTGGTGGACTGGGCCAACTCCCGCGAGGACCTGGTGTCCCTGCCACTGACGGCCGCCCTGGATGAAGTGTTCAGCGTGTTCCGCCGGCACAAGTACAGCCGCTACCCGATCTACGACGACACCAGCGGCGAGTATGTCGGCGTGCTGCATATCAAGGACTTGCTACTGCACCTATCGCTGCTGGAAATGCTGCCCTCGGCGCTAAAACTCGCCGAGCTGATGCACCCGGTCGAACGGGTAGGCCGGCATATGCCGCTGTCCACCTTGCTGGAGCAGTTCCGCACCGGCGGCTCACATTTCGCCCTGGTCGAGGAAGCCGACGGCAAGGTCATCGGCTACCTGACCATGGAGGATGTACTGGAAGCCCTGGTTGGCGATATTCAGGACGAACATCGCAAGGCCGAGCGCGGCATTCTTGCCTATCAGCCAGGCAAGCTGCTGGTACGCGGCGATACGCCACTGGCCAAGGTCGAACGCCTGCTCAGTGTCGACCTCGATCACGTAGAGGCGGAAACCCTTGCCGGACTGATTTACGACACGCTCAAGCGCATGCCCGAAGAAGAGGAAGTGCTTGAAGTAGATGGCCTGCGCATCATCATCAAGAAGATGAAAGGCCCGAAGATCGTGCTGGCCAAGGTGCTGAAACTCGACTGAGGCCATTCATCGGGTGCTAAGGCCTCTAAAATGGGCCTCAAGGCTGCAGGAAAAAGGGTTCCTTCCGTTCGTCGGTTTAGTCGAATAGCGCCGCAACACCACCAGTCCATACAAGAGAACGCTGACGCGCCGCACCATTGCGGTGCGTCATGTCTTTTTGATCTTGTAGCAAGGACCCACTCATGCCACGCACTTACCTACCCTCCCGTCTCCTCATCGGCCTCAGCCTGAGCGGCGCAGCTGTCACGGCAGCTCATGCCGAGAGCATCACCGATCCGATCTCCACGCTTGGCGTGATTGGCTCGCACAAACAATACAAACTCACTGTCGACGACGACAGCGATAAGGAACGCCTCAACCTGGGCGGTCTGTTCTATAACTTCGGCAACAAGATGACCGGCCAGGAAGGCCCGATCTACCAGATCGGTATCGAAGGCCAGTACCGCGAAAAAGACGATACAGAATACAAGACCGCCCGTGCCGACCTCGACCTCGGCCTGCGTGCCGCCTTGAGCACCAACAACTACATCGACGTACTGGTCGGGGGTGGTTACGACTGGGGACGTACCGAACAGGATGACGTGCAGGTCGGTCTGTTCGAAGAAGACGTCAAGCTGACCACCCGCTCGCCGTTCGCCAAGGCAGGTCTGGGCTACAACTACCTGACACCCGACTACACAGTTCGCCTGGAGTTGGGCGCGCGCTACTCGATCAACGCCGAAAGCAAACTGAAGATCGGTGACGAGAGTGACACCGTCGACCTGAAGGACAAGGTCAACCCCTACGGCGAATTGTCGGTGCTATGGAACAAGGGCATCAACAACCTGCCTGTCAGCACCAGCCTGTACTACAGCCAGACCCGCTACGAGCTCGACAGCAGCAGCGCGGTGGCCGAGCGCACCAAGCTCAAGCAGGAAGAAGTGGGATTGAAGATCGGCTTGGCGTTCTAAACAGCGTGTGAGCGCCCGGCATCTCGTCCCAATGAGGTGTCCGGGCGCAACCTTTCGCCCTTGAGCAGCTCACCGTAGAGTGCCGGGCACCGCCCTTCGAGGTACGGAAAACGCTCGCGCCAGCTGTCACGCTAGCTGCGGTCCAGGTCGACCACCAGCACACCTTCACCACCGGCCAAGGCACCGAAGCGCTCGCCATCCGGCGCGGCCACGCAAGAGCCACCGAGAAAGGCCAGGCCGTTCTCCACCCCGCTGTGGTTGCAGTAGGCGACGAACAGCTGATGTTCCACCGCCCGGATCGGCACAATCAGTTCCGGCACAACGCGGTATTCGGGCGTCAGCGCGGTGGGAATCAGTACCAGCTCGGCACCAACCAGGGCGTGGCTGCGCACCGCCTCGGGGAACTCCACGTCGAAGCAGATCAGCAACGCCACGCGCCAACCATTCAGCAGCACCGGCACCTCGAACCCATCGCCCGGGGTAAACAGCTCGCGCTCCATCGCCCCGAACAAATGCGTCTTGCGGTAGTTGGCCAGGCGCTGCCCCTGGGCGTCGATCAACTGCGCCGAGTTGTACGGTTTGCCGCCAGCCGGGTGACGCTCGGCATAGCCGTAACACAGCGCCAGCCCGTGTTCGCGACACAGGTCCGCGAGGCGTTGCGCCGCCGGGCCATCAGCGGCCTCGGCCAGCGCAGCCATCTGCTCGGGCACCTGGTAGCCGCCCAACCACAACTCCGGGCACAGCAACACCTGCGCACCTGCGGCGGCAGCGGCCTGCATCTGCGGTTCCAGGGCCTTGAGGTTGGCGTCGACATCGGCGGGAAAACCCTGGGTTTGCCAGAGAGCCAGGCGCATGCTGCGGTCTCCTTGAATAAGCGTGTATGGGCCTTGCAAGCAGAAGCCATGCCCGCAGCGGCCAGGAAATTTATCGCCGCTGCCCAGCAAAACCCTCACCCCGCCGCAGCCCGGTTACCTGGCCGAGCGGAGTAAGGTGAGGCATAAATAAGCGTTCTACCGAGGTTCCGTGTGGCTGCCTATACCCTGCGTCAACTCAAGTACTTCGTCACCACCGTCGAGTGCGGCAGCGTCGCCGAAGCGTCGCGCAAGCTGTATATCGCCCAGCCGTCCATCTCCACGGCGATCAAAGGCCTGGAAGAAAGCTTCGGTGTGCAACTGTTTATTCGCACCACGCCCAGGGTGTTTCGCTGACACCCAGCGGCGCGCGCTTCTACAGCAAGGCGCAAAAGCTGCTGCGCATGGCCCACGAGGTTGAGCAGAACGCCCTGGCCGACAACGACGTGGTGGCCGGGCAAATCGATATCGGCTGCTTCGAGACCGTCGCCCCGCTGATCCTCCCGCGCCTGATCGCCGGCATCGGCCAACGCTACCTCGGCGTGGAAATCCGCCTGCACGATGGCGAACAACAGGAGCTGGTACAGGGCCTGACCGGCGGGCGCTTCGACCTGACGATCTTCTACGAACACGACCTCGACAGCACCATCGAAACCGAACCGCTGATGCCGCCGCAGCGCCCCTACGCCCTGCTACCTGAAGGCCATCGCTTTGCCGGACAAACCCAGGTCTCGCTGCGCGACCTGGCGCTGGAACCGATGATCCTCCTCGACGTGCTGCCGAGCCGCACCTACTTCGTCAGCATCTTCGAGGAGCTGGGCCTGAGTCCAAATATCGTCTTCAGCTCACCCTCTATCGAAATGGTCCGCGGCATGGTCGGCCAAGGCTTCGGCTTCTCCGTCCTGGTCACCCGCCCGCACAGCGATATCACCTACGACGGTAAACGCGTGGTCTGCGTCAATATCAGCGAAGACGTCACCGGCTCCGGCCTGGTCGCCGCCTGGCTCAAGCGCGCACAACTGACCAAGCCGGCGCAGTTGTTTGTGGATTACTGCAAGGAGCAGTTAGCGCCGGCGGCGCCGAGCGAGGGCTAGGAACGTGTTCATGATCTGCTGCGCGTGGCGACCTTCGCCACATAGCCGAGCGCAGCGATACCCCGCCCCGGGCAAACCTGCTCAGGCCTGGGCCGTGATGGACTGACAAATTAGACTGACGCCGGCCAACGCGTTGGCTGCGCACCACCGCAACCCACCCAACCACCAGAAACCTATCAGGCGCTAAAGCAGCGCCCGCATGCGCTGCTTGCCGTTTGCACGGCAAATGCTTAATGTCGGAGCGAACAGGCAGGCCAATTGCCAGCACACCACCCGCCGCAACCAAAGGGAGTTTGGAATGCGCAACATCCCCCTCTCGAACACCTCTCCCCTTTTCTGCACTCGCACAACACTGCTTGGCGGCTCGTTTTCGAGCGTAGCCGCAACTGCACATTAGATACCATTACCTAGGAGGTATCGTCATGCCGTGGACAATTGAAAATGCACTCAACGACGATGCGATTGAACGCACCGAAGAAACACCTACAGGTTACTCATTCTGGCTCAAAGGCATTCCCACGGAAATTCGTGTCGTACTTGCAGTAAACCCGACTAACTGTGGGTTTAATTTCTATTTAAGCCACTACATTCACACCCCAACTCAAGCTGGAAAATACTGTCCGAGCAGACCTTGGGGTGATTACGAAGCCTATGCCCTTCATTTGGCAGTTACAGCAATAACTCAGCATTACAAAGAAGCCATTACAGCGGGCCATAAACCAAATGAAAATTGGCTGATAGCAAATCAAAATAGCATATAAAATATGCGGCCATGGGCTGCCCCCACAAGTAGAGTAGTTAGAGAAATATTCATGACCTAGCTAAAGAGGCCGGTTTAATTTAATTTTGATCAACCAGAAGTGGCCATATCGCTAGAACATTCACTCCGCCCCTCGCTTCGCTCATTGGGACATTGGGCAAATATACTCACTCGATTAATCCGAATAATCTTAAAAAGCCCACCCCTTTTCCGTTGCACTTCTTTACATCTTAAAGGATATCGCGTGACATTAGAGAATAAAAAATACACATCAGCAATAAGCATTGTTACAGCTATAGGCGCTTTTTCAGTTGCGGGGATCTCGATATATAGCGGTTATGATTTATTTCGACTAGGTGTTGAAACTAAAGTAGCAATATCTGCCAGCTCAACTTCTGAAAGTATTGAGCTATATGCTATTACACCAGGCATTGCCTTCTTATTCTTCGGCGCTTACATATCAAGAAAAGCGCTAAATACGTTAATTGGTAGCAAAGGAGTGATCAATCATTTTTTCGAATGGCTGAATAAGTCAAAAGCATAACAAGCCGCGTCATTAGGAAGGCATGCAGCCACAAGGGAAAATGACGATCTGCGATGCATCTGTAAGCTAAATTTGAAGCCAATGAAAACTAGCTATTGACTTTATTGAAATACAACCTTCTGGAAACTTAATCCCATTTTTACTACATAGAACATGATTGCATATGAGTTATATCCGCCTTTATGGCCGAAAGCGCTAAATAAAATCTAGAACACTGTTGCGTGTACCGGGACAAATACTGGAGCGAAGCAAGATGCAATACAAATATCATAACAGCACTATATTGAAAAGAAAGAATATCTCAGATGAAATTATAGAGAGAATAATTAATAACTCGCTAAGCATAGACATTGCAATGGCTATTAATTTTACAGATTTTCACCCCGGAGAGGAGTTTTGCGATGATTGTGACGCTTGCTTTGATGCACTTCATAACACGCAATTGATAGTTAATTTTATTACTGGAAAAATAGATCGCCAAATGGTTGCGATACAAAAGCAACAATGGAATTATTCTTTTTTAACAGACAAAGCAGTGCATGGCTTAGGCGACATGTCTCAGCTGAGTATCAACAGAGAGGCTATCGTTCTCACTGGCACAACCTGCTATATAGATCAAAATATTTTGACGCAGGCGGTTAATAAATTAGAATTTTTCGAATTATTGACGAAAGCAAGAATAAAACACGACCTAATAATCATTGGAAGTGTCTCGCATTTCGAAGAAATTTTTAAAATTACAAACGTTGAACGCAGAGATAAATTTGTTGAGGTTCTTATGTCGCTTAGTGATGGCGTCAACCTCCAGCCGTGCAATATTGATGACAGAATAAAACCTTTTTTTGAAAGCGCACCATTGATTCTCTCTCGTATTGAGATGACTGCGGCGTCTAGCGAAGCAGTTGAAATGCTTAAAAACCTTAAAGACGAAGATAGGCGATTGTATTTTGAAAAATACAACGACTTAGAATATAGGAAAAGAATTGGAAGCTCTGCTGATATATTTAATGAATTAACGGAAAGTGAGTTCTCTGAATTGGTTTGCATGAGTTCCCCGCCAGGCCATCTAAAGTCTGACTTCAAGAATTTAGTTCATCATGAAGAAATAAGGGATGCTATCTATTCCTTGCATAATACGATGGATTTGATGTCCTACAAACAGGATAAATCCTCTAGAACACAACGTAGCAGCGCCCACGATATTGAGCATTTAATTTATGGCTCACAGTGTGATTACTTCGTTACCAATGATTCCAATCTTCGGCAAAGGGCAACTGAGATATATCGTTTCTTAGAATTTCCCGTACGAGTATTATCGTTATCTGAAATTAGTTCCCTGCTAGACTCGGAGTGGGCTTAGCTAGGCAGGAGGCTTGTTGATCCAATTAAAGGCACTGTTTTTTAAAAAATCTGATACACCCTAATAGTACGGAGTGATTTATTTTTGATCAACTAGGAGTGATCAAGCCGCTAGACTATCACCATCCTTTAATTATCATTATTCCAACAGCATAACTAAGCGTCAGATTTCAGGAAGCGTTGACCATCTATCTATAGGAAGAAAGCCCGTGTATTTAGAAAGTCTAACCATAAAGAACTACCGCAAGTTCCGATCTACAGACAATACGGTATGTTTCGTTAAACCTAAAATTATTAATATGAGCACTGAAGGAAATCAACCAGAGTCAGTGATTGCACCTTCAACAACTTTAATCATCGGCAAGAATAACTCCGGCAAAACTACTGTCGTCAATGCATTAAAAATGCTATGCCAAAATGAACAGCCATCGGCATCAGATTTCAATCTTTCCTATTTAAATGAGTTATTCAATCAATACAAGCAAGATTTTGAAGAAAATCAAAAGACAAAATTCGAAAATTTAGAAACACCGAACTTAGAGTTTACTTTAAAGATTAAAGTGGACTTTAACGATGAAGACTTAATTACTCACCTCGCTCCTTTTATGTCAATTAGTGAAAAGAGCAATGGGGAACCAGTTAGTGTATGCATTAAGGTTAAAGTGGTACTTACAGAGGAGTCTGCTTTCAAAGCAAAAATCAAAGAAATTCTTGAAACCATTGACTCGGAGAATAACAAACTAGACGGAACACAGCAGTTTTCGAAATTTTACAAATTGCTTTCAAAAGAAAATAACCCTTACCAAACAGCGGGTAATATTTATCAATTTAAATTTATTGACCTCATAGGAGATGCAACAGAAAAGTTTTCTCTTAAAGAGCTAATACACATTAAAGAAATCAAAGCCAATCGCCACCTTAAAGATGGCGTGCTGAGCAATGTTTTTAACAAGATAGTTTACTTTCAGTTCACCAATGACGTTAAGTCTCGTTCAAAACTGGAAGCAAGCATAGAGTCGATAAACAGACTCATATCTGACGATGTAGGTTCTAAGAGCGGTGATATTTCTAAAGTCTTAGGAGAGGTGGAAAGCAGCAACAAGGTTGAGATGAGTCTTTCGGGCAACGTTACTTACGATGCGATAATGAAAGGACTGATAAAATATAATTTTATGGATGGCAATGATTATATTCCTGAGGATCAATTTGGCTTAGGCTATATCAATCTACTAAATATTATTGGTGAGATCATCCATTTTGTTGATAGCTATGAAGACAAAAGCCATTTTAGTCGCATAAATCTGCTCTTTATTGAAGAGCCAGAAGCGTTCATGCACCCTCAGATGCAGGAATTTTTCATTAAGCGTATTGATAATGCAGTAATAAAGGCTCTGGAAATTGCAAATGCGTCTTCAGCACATGCAAAAACACTACAGTGTCAGATTGCGATTACCACTCATTCCTCTCACATCGTCAACAGTAAAATTCACAGCAGCAACACCTTCAACAATCTAAACTATTTAACCTCAGTCAATAAATGCACTAAAGCCATAAACTTGACCGATGATGCTGTTGTTTCTGGCGATGACATTGACGCGAACAAAAAGCTTAACTTCATCAAGAAACATATAAAGTACAAAGTCTCTGAGCTATTCTTTTCTGACGCGATTATTTTCGTTGAGGGCATCACAGAAGAAACACTGTTAAGTTATTATCTAGAAAGACACCATACTCTTAGCAAACACTATATTTCAGTATTTAATATCAATGGCGCGCACGGCAAATTGTATCTTCCACTGGCGAAAAAACTTAGCATTCCAAGTTTGATTGTGACCGACTTAGATATCAAGCGTGAGAAATGCGAGAAGAACGAAAAGCACAAAGATAATGAATCTTGTGGTGTGTGTAGCCATAAGGCTAAAACGGATAAGACACCTTGCGTTCCAGGAAATGCTCCAGAATATAATCAAATCACTAGCCTTAATGGACGCAAAACAACCAATGCAACACTTAAAGCGTTTAATCAGCAGATAGGTAATAAACTCGAAAGTGAAGCGGATGTAATTGAAGACATCCCGTTCTTTGAAGACGACAACCTTTATGTAGTATTCCAAAAATATCCAATTGAAAAGCAATACGCGACTAGCTTAGAAGAGGCGTTGATCTTAACCAATTACCAAAACGACATTATAAATAATGTAATTGCAGACTGTAAGCCTGAGATATATGACGAAATTATAAATACAGGTGGAAAAGAAGCACGAACTAACCTGATTCACAACTCGTATAAACTCCAGAAAAAACTATCAGACAGTAAAAGTGATTTCTCCAACAAATTGCTTTTTAGTTTTCTTTCTTCAGTCGAAGGTGAAGACTTACCGAAATTACCAAACTACCTAGAAAGTGGTTTAGATTGGTTAGTTACTAAACTGCAAACCAATGACGCGCTCTCATCAATTAAAACCTAGGTAGAGATTGTAGAAGACTAGGAATAGAAAACTTAGAGCACGGGGATTATATCTGATGACGCCAAATGAGAGAGCGGAGCTGGAGATTCAGAAAAGCATTGAGAGTTATATCGATGATTTTAAAAGTTTTCGTTTTAATGCAGGGGCCGGCGCGGGAAAAACCTACGCACTGATAGAAACTCTAAAATATGTCACCATCAATAAAATTGCAGCCACCAAAAGCTCACAAAAAGTAGCATGTATCACCTATACCAACGTTGCTGTGAATGAAATAAATACTCGGCTAGGCAACTCTGAAACAGCACACGTTTCAACTATTCATGAAAGACTATGGGAAATAATAAAAATAGCCCAGCCACAGCTTTTAATATGTCACAAAGAAAAAATAGTGGCAGTTATAAAGCAAATCAACCAAGATTTATCACTCTCCGAGAAAGCTAAATTCTTTACCGGCCTTGACAAGGTACAGCAACAAGAATTTATTGAGTTTGCCAAGCAAACAAAAGAGCTTTTCTATCACTCTAAAAAACTAAACTCTGAATTTTTTAGAGCCGCCTATAAAAACACAGGAATTAATCAGCCCGCATTTCTAGATACCTGCCTGAAAAATTTAGAGAAATTTAAATTCCTTGTCAGCTTGCTATATAAAAAACAAAGACTTGAAGAGTGCCTTGAGAGAATTGATGCTGGAGAAGAAAACCGTGTGAGTTATGACAGTAAGGTAAATCTAGACAGACTTCACTACATGAAATTTAGCCATGACACTCTGCTTGAGTATGGTTTGAAACTCGTCGAAAACTATCCGACTCTTTGTCGTATAATTATTGACAGCTACCCCTACTTCTTTATCGATGAATATCAGGACACACACTGTAACGTGGTGAAATTTTTAAATATTCTTCATGACTACGCGATTAAAAATAATAGAAATTGGATGGTTGGTTACTTTGGTGATACTGCACAGAGCATTTATGATGATGGCGTTGGCCGAAATATCGAAGTGCTTCATGCAGGTCTAAAAAATATCGACAAGATATTCAATCGCCGCTCGCATCAGCAAATTATCAATACTGCCAACAATATTCGCGCCGACAACATAGTTCAAGTACCAATCTTTAAGGAACGAAATACTGGATCAGTGCTTTTTTCACATAACAACTCAGAAGACAAATTAGCTACAGCTCGAAGTTTTCTAGCCGAGTATAGAAATGATCTTATCAAAGAGAATGGAACGCAAGAAGACTTGGCTGATGACGAGAATAAAATCCACTGTCTGGTATTAACAAATAAACTCATGGCAAGTTTTAATGGGTTTGGCGATGTTTATGATGTTTATCAAAAGTCATCAATCTTTCATGACAACCTAAACACCCAGGTTCTATCTCAACAGTTAGAAAAGCTACACCCAACTATTTTAACCATCTACCGCCTTATTAATTTTTATCAAGACATACAGCAAGGGGAAATTTCGTACCATGATGTTTTTGGATCATCAGGTAAAAACATGGCTTTTTCCAAAGCCTGCTTGGTTATCGGCGAATTAAAGAATGAAAAAGTCTTATTATTAAAAGACTGGACGAATTTAATCATTGAGCGGCTTGAAAATAGCCATGTAAAAAAAGAATTAGCTAAAGCGCTAATTAACCGCATCAACTACGAGCAAGACAAATTGTCTTCTGGAGATGTATTCCGAGAAACACTATCAGACAGCATCAATACACTAATGAATGAAGATTCGGAAGATGAAGATAAAGCCAATGAAAAGATAGACAGCATTCTATCATTACCAATCGCATCCTTAACAAACTGGGTCAATTTTATTAAAGGTATCGAAGCTGATGAGATTAGTTACCATACATATCATGGAACTAAGGGTGAAGAGTATAAGAACGTAGCTATCATCCTTGAGCATAGCTTTGGCAGTAAGAACAGAGATAAATTTAAAAACTACTTCAAGGTTGTACAACAAGAGGTGAAGGGAATAGAGCTTCTATTTGCTAATCCAGAGCAAGAAGACAAACATATCAATACCAAAAACTTACTCTATGTGGCCTGCTCAAGAGCGATAAAAAATCTCAGGGTACTTTATCTGGATGACATATCGGAAATCAAATATGGAATAGAGGCTATTTTTGGAAAGTGTAAACCTTGGCCAGAAGATAGAACTCATAGCCCAACATGAGTTTTATTTTTAATCACCAATGATCGCAAAAGTGGACAGCTTTATTTATTGGCCTAATCCGACTGACCTGAAAATAAACCCGTCCATGTTCCTCTGATCCCCATTGATTGCCGCCATTCCATTTAAAAAATGGTAGGCCTAAGGATGCTCTGAAGTAGCCCTGTAACAATGAGGGTGCCGGTCTTCTATGGCGGGCGTCTGGTACACTTCGGCAACCCAGCGCAGCGGTTTTTCATCGTTCGCGAAGCACTCCCTGCGCTCTTCACGCTGCCCTCCATACCGTAATCGCCTACTGATCTCATGCCGCTCAATATCGCGTCCATCAACATCGAACGCTCCAAACACCTGCCGCGCGTCGAGGCCTTCGTCAAGCGTGAACGCCCGGACTTACTTTGCCTGCAAGAGCTCTGCGAGCGCGACATTGGCTTCTTCGAAACGCTGATGGGCGGTCGCTTGCACTTCGCACCAATGATGCTCCATCCGGAGGAAGGGCCTGCGGATGTGGTCGGCGTCGGTATGGTCGCCCGCGCAGACGCATTGACGGACGTGGCCGCCGACTACTACTCAGGCAGCGCGCAGGGCATTCGCGAAATCACCTATTTCAGCACGCAGGGCCAGCGCACAGCCGATCCATTGAGCATCGCCGAAGTCATGCTGAGCGCCACCATCCAGGGCTTACGCATCGCCGTCACCCACCTCAACGTAACCCCACTTGGCACGTCCACGGCATACCAGCGGGAAAGTGCCGGCAAGCTGATTCGCCTGGCTCAGGCGCAAGCCCAGCAGGCTGGCGACCTGCTGCTGGTAGGCGACTTCAACGCCCCGCGCGGCCGCGCCACCTTCGACCTGATCGCCGCGCACTTCATCGATGGCATACCGGCGCACTACACCAGCAGCATTGACGGCTCGCTGCACCGCGCCGGAGACATTCCGTTTATGGTCGACGGGCTTTTCCACACGCCGGGCTACCGGCTGGAAAACGTCCACCTGAGTACAGGAGTATCCGACCATTGCGCGCTCAGTTGCCGCTTGAACAAAGCCTAAACCGGCAACAAAAGAACAAACAGAGAGCATATTTATTGATTGATCTAATACAGCTGACGCAAAAATAAATCCGCCCCCCCTTTCCCTGATTACACACTCAGTCGCCTTTAATTCTATTCCCGCCCTCAAGGTCTGCTTCAGCCCTCTGCCTGCATCCACTTCACCAACTTACCCAGCAATGCATCGCAGGCATTGAGCTGGGCGAGGCTGACGTATTCGTCTGGTTTGTGGCCTTGGTCCATGCTGCCGGGGCCGCAGATGACGGTGGCGATGCCGGCGGCGTCGAACAGGCCGCCTTCGGTGCCGAAGGCCACGGTGCTGAAGTCTTCGCGCGCGCAGCGTCGCTACTTGGGTCGGTGAGCAGGCCGGGGTAGCTGGATAGCTCGCTGAAACGAATGTCGCTGGCGGCACTGACGGCACGCATGCGCGGCAGCAGTTCGTGCTCGGCGTAGGCCTGCAGCTCAGCGGCAACCTGCCTGGGGTCGCCGGCTGGCAGGGCGCGCATCTCGAAGTCGAAGCGGCATTCGCCGGGGACGATGTTAACGTTCGACCAAGCTGCGCACGCCGAGGCCGAGGCGGGCCAGGTCATCGGTGCGCACGGCGCACCCTACATCGCCGTTGTGCATCAAGGCTTACTCGCCGCCCACGGCGAAGTTCGGCAGGCTGTTGACCGGCTGGGCGAAGTTGAAGGGGATCGACTCCAGCGCCAGGCCGACATTGCGCTGCACCACGAAATGCAGGTGCGGGCCGGTGCTGTTGCCGGTATTGCCGGAGCGCGCGAGCATGCTGCCAGCGTTGATGCGAGCGCCTTCGCTGACCGCCACCGAGCCCTTCATCAGGTGCAAGTAGACGCCCATGGTGCCGTCGTCATGCAGGATGCGCACATAGTTGCCGGACGGATTGTTGCCGCGACCGCTCTGCTGATTCTCGGTTTTCACCACGATGCCGCCGCGCGCCGCAACAATCGGCGTGCCTTCGGGCATGGCGATATCCATGGCGTAACGGCCTTTGGGAGTGAAGTGGCTGTATTTGCCGTTGGCGCCCTGGGTCAGGCGGAACGGGCCACCGCGCCATGGCAGCGGGTAACTCTTCTGCGTCGGCAGCAGGCGCGGATCGCCCATGGCATAGCGCAACTTGGGGGTGTAGCGCATGGGTTTGCTGGCATCACGCGGGGCCAGGGTAGCCAGGCGGATCTTGCTGCGCGGCGGCAGCACCCAGCTGATCGGCTTGTCCGGCACGCCCGTGACGTTGTCAGTGGCTTCCAAGCGCAGCTCGATTTGCACCGGCGCGTGCAGATCGTTGCGCACCAACAGGGTTTCACCGGCTTCGTGCTTCTTGGTTTCCAGCTTTACCTGGTTATCCAGGCGCTCAACCATGCGGTCGCGAAACACGAACACCTGCGCACCGGGCGCGGCCTGGTCGGTATAGGTGACCACGCCGTTAGCATCGGTGTACTTGTAAATAGTCAACGCCGCTGCCTGGCCGGCAAGGGTCAACAAACTGCAGAAAAGTATCAGACGCCCTAGCATAACAACTCGGATCTTATGATTTGTCTGTGTCCGGACCGTTGAGATTAGCAGCCGATCCCGCGCTAAGCGAACCGGCGCGCCAGGGTTGTGAGCCATCTCGCATGCACCGGTAGGACTGGGTTTGCTTACGCGCCGGGGCTGAAGTGCTTCTGCGCAGTACCCCGGGCGATTAGCCGGGAGATGTAGTCGAGCTTCTGCGGGTCGCGGTCGACGAATCTGAAGGTCAGTTGCAGCCACTCGCTGTCAGGTTTTGGCTCGAAGGCCGCGACGGCATGCAGGTAGCCATTGAGCCGTGCGGTTTCCGCCGCTTCGCCCTGCTCCAGATCGAGCACCGCGCTTTCCAGCACCTGCGGCAGCACCTCAGTGCGTTTGACCACCAGCAGTGCTTCCTTGAGGCTCAGTGCCTTGATCACGCAGGACATTGTGGCGCCACCGGGCAAGCGCAACTGGCCCTGACCCCGACCGCTGGTAGCGCTGGCAGCGGGTACTTTGGCCGCCGCGGGTTTACCGGCAAAGGCAGCGGCGGCTTGCACTGCCGGCCCAGCTGTCGGCTTAACTACATCGGCCTTGCCACCGGTCAGGGCAGACAGCGAGTCGTTGGCAAAAGAGCCGCTGCTGAGCATTTTCGGCGGCGCGCTGGACATCAGCGCCTGCAATTTGCCGGCGCGGCTGAGGGCCTTTTTCACCTTGGTGATCAATTGTTCGTTGGAAAAGGGTTTGCCGATAAAGTCGGAAACACCGGCCTGAATCGCCTGCACCACGTTCTCTTTATCACCGCGGCTGGTGACCATGATAAACGGGACGATCTTCAGGGCTTCTTGTTCGCGGCACCAGGTGAGCAGTTCCAGACCCGACATTTCCGGCATTTCCCAGTCACAGAGAATCAGGTCAACCGGCTGGCGAGTCAGCATCTGCAGGGCTTTGCGCCCGTTGACGGCTTCCTCGATCTGGATGCCTGGAAAGTGGTCGCGCAACCCCTTTTTCACCAAATCGCGGATAAAGGTTGCGTCGTCCACTACCAGCACGCTGACTTTGCTCATCGGCCACTCCTGTTCTGATGGCCTTAAGCATAGTCACGGCTACTGGCCAAAGGCCAACCGAAATGCACCCTATGTCGCGATCAGGTGCATCTTGGCCATGGAGGGCAGTACAGGCAGCGCGCTAACGCCGCCCACAACAGCCGACTCAGTTGCCTTTTTTGGTGCCCTGCACTTCTTCCTGCATGCGGGTCAGGCCGATGTGTTTCACGTCGGTGCCGCGTACCAGGTAGATCACCAGCTCGGCGATATTGCGCGCGTGGTCGCCGATGCGCTCCAGCGAACGCAGGGCCCAGATGATGTTGAGCACGCGCGAGATTGAGCGCGGGTCTTCCATCATAAAAGTCACCAGTTCACGCAGCGCTGTCTTGTATTCACGGTCGACGGTCTTGTCGTACTGCGCCACCGACAGCGCCAGGTCGGCGTCGAAACGGGCGAAGGCGTCCAGCGCCTCTTGCACCATCTTGCGCACCTGATCGCCGATATGTCGCACTTCCACATAACCGCGCGGCGCTTCGCCTTCTTCGCACAGCAGGATCGCGCGCTTGGCGATCTTGGTCGCTTCGTCACCGATGCGTTCCAGATCGATGACCGATTTGGAGATGCTGATGATCAGACGCAGGTCGGACGCTGCCGGCTGACGACGGGCGAGAATACGCACGCACTCTTCGTCGATATTGCGTTCCATCTGGTTGATCTGGTCATCGATCTCGCGCACTTGCTGAGCCAGACCGGAGTCGGCGTCGATCAGCGCGGTAACCGCGTCGTTGACCTGCTTCTCGACCAGGCCGCCCATGGCCAGCAGGTGGCTACGCACCTCCTCCAGCTCGACGTTGAACTGCTGGGAGATATGCTGGGTAAGGTTTTCTTTGTTGATCATGTGCTAACCCTTGAATTAACCGAATAACGTCTCTGCTCAGGATGGGCTTGCCATCAACCGTAACGACCGGTGATGTAATCTTCGGTTTGTTTCTTCGCCGGGTTGGTGAACAGCGTATCGGTATCACCGAACTCGATCAGTTTGCCCATATACATAAACGCCGTGTAATCCGAAACCCGCGCCGCCTGCTGCATGTTGTGGGTAACGATAACGATGGTGTACTTGGATTTCAGTTCGTAGATCAGCTCTTCGACTTTCAGCGTGGAGATCGGGTCGAGGGCCGAGCAAGGTTCGTCGAGCAGCAGTACTTCCGGCTGCACCGCCACGGTACGGGCGATAACCAGGCGCTGTTGCTGACCACCGGAGAGGCCGAGTGCCGACTCGTGCAGACGGTCCTTGACCTCATCCCACAGTGCCGCGCTTTTCAGTGCCCATTCCACGGCTTCATCGAGCACGCGCTTCTGGTTGATGCCCTGGATGCGCAGGCCGTAGACCACGTTCTCGTAGATGCTCTTGGGGAACGGGTTGGGCTTCTGGAACACCATGCCGACGCGACGACGCAGCTCGGCAACGTCTTCGCCCTTGCGGTAGATGTTCTTGCCGTCGAGGTTGATTTCGCCTTCCACGCGGCAACCGTCGACCAGATCATTCATCCGGTTGAAGGTGCGCAGCAGGGTCGACTTGCCGCAACCAGACGGGCCGATAAAGGCCGTCACGCGCTGGTTGGGGATGGTCATCTTGACGTCGAACAGCGCCTGCTTCTCGCCGTAATAGAGGTTCAGACCGGGTACGTCGATGGCCACGCGCTCGTTGGCCATGTTCAGGCCCTGGCGGTCGCGGCCGAGGGCCGCCATGTCGATACCGTGTGTATGTGTTTCGTGCTGCATGGGATGCTCCCTACGCTAACAAATGCGTTAAGCCGCCGCGGCCAGCAGGCCGCGGCGCAATGATTAGTGATCCAGCGCCTTGTACTTCTCGCGCAGGTGGTTGCGGATATAGACCGCCGCCATGTTCAGCACCACGATGACCAGCACCAGCAGCAACGCGGTGGCGTACACCAGCGGCCGCGCGGCCTCGACGTTGGGGCTCTGGAAGCCGACGTCGTAGATGTGGAAGCCCAGGTGCATGATCTTCTGATCGAGGTGCAGATACGGGTAGTTGCCATCCAGCGGCAGGCTCGGAGCCAGCTTGACCACGCCCACCAGCATCAGCGGCGCCACTTCGCCAGCGGCGCGGGCCACGGCGAGAATCAGGCCGGTCATCATCGCCGGGCTGGCCATTGGCAGCACCACGCGCCAGAGGGTTTCCACCTTGGTCGCGCCGAGGGCCAGAGAGCCTTCACGCACTGCGCGAGGAATCCGCGCCAAACCTTCTTCGGTGGCCACGATCACCACCGGCAGGGTGAGGATCGCCAGGGTCAACGAGGCCCACAGCAGGCCCGGCGTACCGAAGGTCGGCGCCGGTGCGGCTTCCGGGAAGAACATACGGTCCAGAGAGCCACCCAGTACATAGACGAAGAAACCCAGGCCGAACACGCCGTAAACGATGGCAGGAACGCCGGCCAGGTTGTTTACCGCGATGCGGATCACCCGGGTCAGCGGGCCCTGCTTGGCGTATTCACGCAGGTAGATGGCCGCTACCACGCCAAACGGGGTGACGATCACGGCCATGATCAGGGTCATCATCACGGTGCCGAAGATCGCCGGGAAGATGCCGCCCTCGGTGTTGGCTTCACGCGGGTCGTCGCTGACGAATTCCCACAGCTTGGCGAAGTAGAAACCGAGCTTGTCGCCCATGCCCATGGCATTCGGCTGGAAGGCCCGTACCACCTTGCCCAGGCTGATGGTCACTTCACGGCCATCGGCGGTTTTCAGCGTGACGCTGTCGCGGTTGAACGCCTGATTAAGGGCGATCAGCTCGGTTTCCAGCACCTTGTACTCGGCATCCCACTGCGCACGCTCGGCGTCCAGCTCAGCCTGGGCGACGTCGTCCAGTTTGCCCTGCAGCTCCAGCTTGCGAGTCTGCAGACGGATGCGTTCCAGACCGGCGTTGATCCGCCCGATGTCTTTCTTCTCCAGGCGCACCAGGTTCTTGTGCAGCTGCTCGACGCGCTCGAGGCGCTCTTGCAGTGCAGGCCAGCTGGCGTCGCCTTCAGCAACCAGTTCGCCGTTTTCCTTAACATTGACCAGGTAGCCGTAGAAGTTGCCCCACTCGCGACGCTCCAGCGCCGTGAGGTTTTCCGGAGTACGCAGGTTGCTCAGCCATTCGCCGACCACCCAGGTGAAGTCCGCGCCATACACGTCGCGGTTACCCACTTTGAATAGCTCGCGGGTCATAAACTCGCCGCCTTCAGCCTCCACCGGCAAGCCGGAAGCTGCCAGACGGGCACGCGGCACTTCTTCGATCTGGGTGACCTCGCCGGCCATCACCTTGGCTTGCTGACCAGGGATCTGGTAGTCGGCCTCAACGATATCCGCCGGCCAGAAGTGGCCGAGGCCGCGCACGGCGATCACCATCATCAGACCCAGGGTCATGATCACGGCGATCGATACCGCGCCGGCATTCATCCAGATCCACGGCGTACCGCTCTTGAACCAGGTTTTCAGGTTGTTCTGTTTCACGGACATATACCTTCCCAAGCCTTAGAGCGAGGCGTACTTGACGCGCAGACGCTGGCGCACCAGCTCTGCCAGGGTGTTCATGACAAAGGTGAAGCCGAGCAGCACCAGCGCCGAGAGGAACAGCACGCGGTAGTGAGTACCACCGACTTCCGATTCGGGCATTTCCACCGCCACGTTGGCAGCCAGGGTGCGCAGACCTTCAAAGATGTTCATGTCCATGATCGCGGTGTTGCCGGTGGCCATCAGCACGATCATGGTTTCGCCAACGGCGCGCCCCATGCCGATCATCACCGCCGAGAAGATGCCTGGGCTGGCGGTGAGAATCACCACGCGGGTCAGGGTCTGCCACGGTGTAGCACCGAGGGCCAGAGAGCCGAATGTCAGGCTCTTCGGCACGCTGAATACGGCGTCTTCGGCAATCGAGTAGATGGTCGGGATCACCGCAAAGCCCATGGCCAGACCAACTACTAGAGCGTTGCGCTGGTCGAACGGAATGCCCAAATCATTGCTCAGCCACATGCGCATATTGCCGTCGAACATCCAGTTCTCCACATGGCCGCTCATGGCCAGCGAGACATAGCCGACCAGCAGGATCACCGGGATCAGCATCGCCGACTCCCAGCCATCCGGCACGCTCAGGCGGATCGACTCCGGCAGACGGCTCCACAGGTAACCGGCCAGCAGAATGCCTATCGGGGTAAAGATCAGCAGACTGAAAATCCCCGGCAGATGGCCTTCCACATAAGGCGCGAGGAACAGGCCGGCGAAGAAACCGAGGATCACCGTCGGCAGCGCTTCCATCAGCTCGATCACCGGCTTGATCTTGCGACGCAGCGCCGGAGCCATGAAGTAGGCGGTGTACAGTGCGGCGGCAATGGCCAGCGGAGCAGCCAGGAGCATCGCGTAGAACGCGGCTTTCAGCGTACCGAAGGCCAGCGGCGCGAGGCTTAGCTTGGGTTCGTTGTCGGTGCTGGCGGACGTCGACTGCCAAACGTAGCCCGGCGCGTCATAGTTCTCGTACCAAACCTTGCCCCACAACGAGCTCCAGGAAATTTCCGGGTGTGGGTTGTCGATGATCAATCGCTGCAACTGGCCATCGCTCTCCACCAGCACGCGGTTGGCGCGCGGCGACAGGGTGGCCAAGGCCTGGCCGTCAGCAACAGGCTCGACCAGCAACGTGCGGTGCGCGGTGCTGTGGAAGATACCCAGGTTGCCCTTGGCGTCCAGGGCGAAGAAGCCCTTGCGGCGCTCTTCCGGGAGAATCTGGATGATCGGACTATCGGCCAGCTGGAAGCTGCGGATCGATTTCAGCACGGCCTTGCCGTCTGCTTCGCGCACCATAAACCACTGGGCGATGCCGCCGCTGGTATCGCCGATCATCAGCGAGATGCCGCCGAGCAGCGAGGTGGCGTTACTGACTTCCAGCTTGCCGTCTTCCAGAAGCTTGTAGCGACCATTCAGGCTGTTGCTGCGCATGTCGAAGACATCGGCAGTGGCGCGGCCGTTGACCACATACAGCCACAGGTGGCGTGGGTCGATGATCAATGCCTTGATCGGCTCGGCGATCTGCGGCAGAGCAACACGCTCTTCGCTGAGGGTTACCTCGCCGGTCATCATGTTTTCTTCACGGCCCAGGCTCAGCACGTGCAGCTCGGTGCCGGTGGAGCCCGCCAGCATCAGCGTGCCGCTGTTCAGGCTGACGCCCATGTGATCCAGCTCGCGGCCCTGAGGGTCGAGCTCGATCGGCGCTTCGCCGAACGGGTACTCGATGCTTGGAGTGATGGTTTGCACATCATTCGGGTAGCTGAGCTTGTAGACATGCTCGAACACCAGCACCTGACCGTTGGATAGGCCCAGGGCCACGCGGTTGCTGCCCGGCTGATCCTGGCCGACCGAGGCAATCCGCACATCAGCCGGGATGGGCAGCTGCACGCTGCTTAGCGGCTGCATCTTCTTCGCATCGAAGAACTGCACCTGACCGTTCTGGTCGAGGCGCATGCCCATCTGGTTCTGTTCTTCCAAGGTCAACAGTAGCGGCGCGGCGGCTTCATTCAGCCAGGCAACCTGCACTGGCTTGCGGCTGTCCATGCTCGCGCCCTGGAACATCGGCAGCACCACATAGGCCAGGTAGAAGAAGATCAGGGTGATGGCGCCGAGCACGGCCATACCACCGATTGACACCGCCCAGCGGGCGAAGCGGTCTTTCAGCGCACGGATACGCCGTTTGCGCAGCAGGGCTGGGGTATTGAAGTCCAGCCCGAGAGATTTGGATGTGGCGGTCATGGTTTCACTAGCCAAGTCATTCATAGGTAAGAGCGTCTCTGCGCAGCCATGAGCGCGCCATAGTGATTTCTGTCGCTATACGAGGCGCTAACTCTAGCCGCCCTATGTGACAGAAAAGTTACAGCGCTTTGACAAAGCAACGCCCACCTGTCGTAAACGGAGGTGGGCGTGCGACTTACTTAGGCGTCCTTGCCTGTACCGGGATTACTCCAGGCCCAATTCCTTCAGGGTTTTCGCAGCCACTTTGCTCGGCAGCGGGATGTAGCCGTCTTTCACGACAACTTCCTGGCCTTGCTTGGACAGAACCAGCTTGACGAACTCGGCGTCCAGCGGGCTCAGCGGCTTGTTCGGCGCCTTGTTGACGTAAACGTAGAAGAAGCGAGCCAGCGGGAACTTGCCAGCCAGAGCGTTTTCTTCGTTGGCGTCAAAGGCTTCGCCGCCCTTCTTCGACAGCGGCACAGTCTTCACGCTGGAAGTCTTGTAGCCGATACCCGAGTAACCGATGGCGTTGATGGTGCTGGAGATCGACTGCACCACGGAAGCCGAACCTGGCTGCTCGTTGACGTTAGCCTTGTAGTCGCCTTTGCACAGGGCTTCTTCCTTGAAGTAGCCATAAGTGCCGGATACCGAGTTACGACCGAACAGCTGGATCGGCTTGGCCGCCCACTCGCCAGTCATGCCCAGGTCGCCCCAGGTTTTGATATCGGTAGCGCCACCGCACAGGCGGGTGCTGGAGAAGATTGCGTCAACCTGAGCCATGTCCAGGCTCTTGATCGGGTTGTCTTTGTGCACGAATACCGCCAGGGCGTCGATGGCCACCGGTACGGCAGTCGGCTTGTAGCCGTATTTCTCTTCGAACGCTTGGATCTCGGCATCCTTCATTGGGCGGCTCATCGGGCCCATGCTGGCGGTGCCTTCAGTCAGAGCGGGCGGCGCGGTGCTCGAGCCGGCGGCCTGGATCTGGATGTTGACGTTCGGGTATTCCTTTTTGAACTCTTCAGCCCACAGAGTCATCAGGTTGGCCAGGGAGTCGGAACCAACGCTGGACAGGTTGCCCGATACGCCGGAGGTCTTGGTGTAGCTCGGCAGAGCCGGGTCGACAGCAGCAACCGCAGTGGCGGTAGCCACGCCAGCGGCGACAAAAGTCATGGCCGCCATCAAACGCTTAAGTTTCATGCCTTACTCCTAGCAGACTAGTGTTGGATTGAACGGGGCCAAGTATCTGTAGGCCGCATGA
>DASRUM010000254.1:0-18362 GCA_035655415.1 Pseudomonas sp. | reverse complement strand
CAAACCGATCAGCACACTCACATCGGCGCAGCCGTAGTGGCGAATGGGGCCGAATACCCGTTGCAGTAACTCATCCAGCGAGAGTTCGTAATGCAGCAGGCGTGGCGGGCCATCGTCCGCCAGGGTGACATCCAGGTCCGGCAACGCCAGGCGCTTGCTGAACAACACGCTGAGCAGGTCGATGGCGGTAATCGCCGTGCCGGGGTCGTTGATGCCGGGGCTGAGCGCCTTGACGGCGATTTCCGACATCTGCGTGCAGCCAAACAGGTAGTGGGTGTGGGCGTATTCCTCGAGAAAAAAATCGAAGCAGTCGAGCAGCGCATCGGTGATTGCCGAATCGACCTCACGGTCAAGCTTGAACAGCGGCCGGCCACTCATCACGAAGAAGCCGCGGTGGATCATCACGGTCATGCGCAGGTCGTGCTCACACAAGATGGTGTTGATCGTGTTGACGTTGAGCTCTTTGAAATAACCGCTGCGTTGCGCGCAGACCTCCTGCCAGTTTTGCTCCTCTGGCCAACTGGGCAGGTTGTCGATAGCGGCCATTTTGGCTTCGCGCGCGGCGAGTTTCGCCAGGGTGGTGTGGTACAGATTGTTGAGGATGTACTCCACCTGAATCGAGCGGGAAATCGAATGGATAAAGTGCACAAACAGGCCGAGGCAGGCGATACCCATCACCAACGCCATCAATACGCCGAGGCTGGGCACCTGGGTGGAGTTGTCCAGTTCAATCGTGGTGATCAGCAGCAGCGAAAAGAGGATGGTGCCGAGGTAGAAACCCAAGGTCTTCTGGTGGCTTTTATCGCTGATCAGGCCAGGCACTACGCGCGGTGACAGCGCGGCGGCGGCATTGTTGAGCACCACCATGAACATGGAGAAGCTGAACACCATCAGCGACAGGATGCCGCCGACCAGCGTGCCGAGAATCAGGCGGGCATTGTCGGCATTGCGCACCAGGCCGACATCAAACTCGCCTTTGAGCGACATCATCCAGGGCTGGTATTCGATGCTCATGCTCAGCAGGCACAAAACGAAGAAGCCCAACGCGATCAGCGTTGGATAGAGGGCCAGGCTGTGCAAGATGCGCTGGTACAGGCGGAAGGCGAAATTCAACAAGCGGGGCACGGGCGTCTCGGTGCGATGGGCGTGCGGCGACTATAGCAAGCTTGTCGGCACATGCTGCTACCTGAGCCCCGGCGTAGCCGCTGCGGGGCTCAGGTGCGTTTCAGTCGCAGCAGACCCGCGAAATGGCGCTGGCCAGCTGGTCCAGGCGCTCGGCGTCGAGCCCGGCCATATTCGCCCGGCCTGAACCGACCATATAGACGCTGAACTCATCGCGCAGGCGTTGCACCTGGGTTGGGCTCAGGCCGGTGTAGGAGAACATCCCGCGCTGCAGCGCGATATGCGCAAAGCGCTCACTCAGACCATACGGTTGCAGGGCTTCAACCAGGCCGGCGCGTAGGCTGGCGACGCGCTGGCGCATGGCGTCCAGTTCGCTGACCCAGAGGTTGTGCAGTTCACTGTCAGCCAGAATGCTGGCGACCACTGCCGCGCCGTGGGCCGGCGGAGTGGACCACAGATTGCGGGCGATAAACGCCAGCTGGCTGCGCACGTCCTGCAGCTTTGTCGCAGTTTCGGCGCAGACGATCAGCGCGCCGGTGCGTTCGCGGTACAGACCGAAATTCTTCGAGCAGGAGCTGGTGATCAGTAGTTCGGGCAACTCGGCGGCAAACAGGCGCACGGCAAAGGCGTCCTGCTCCAGTCCATCACCAAAACCTTGGTAGGCGAAGTCGATTAGCGGCAGCAGCTCGCGGGCTTTGACCACCTCCAGCACGCGCTTCCAGTCACGCGGGGTGAGGTCGAAGCCGGTGGGGTTGTGGCAGCAGGCGTGCAACAGCACCACATCGCCTTTGGGCACGTGGGCGAGGGCGGCGATCATCGCCTCGACATTCAGCTGGTTGTCCGCGCCGACATAGGGGTAATGGCCGACGCGCAGGCCGGCGGCAGCAAAGATGCTCTCGTGGATCGGCCAGGTCGGATCGCTCAGCCAGATGCCACGGCCCGGCAGGCAGTGGGCGATAAAGTCCGCACACAGGCGCAGCGCACCGGTGCCGCCAGGCGTCTGGGTGGTGCCAGCGCGTTCGGCCAGCAGCGGGCTGTCGGCGCCCAGTACCAGCTGGCTAAGCAGGTTGCCAAACAGTGGGTCGCCGTGGCCGCCGATATAGCTCTTAGTTGTTTCGCTTTCCACCAGCCGCTGTTCGGCGAGCTTTACCGCGCGTGGAATTGGCGTCAGGCCCTGAGCGTCCTTGTACACGCCCACGCCCAGATCCAGCTTGGCCGGGTTGCGGTCAGCGCGGTAGGCGTCCATCAGGCCGAGAATCGGGTCGCCCGGCACTCGCACAATGTTGTGGAAATGGCTCACTTGCGGCCCTCGGCGCTGGCGGCGAGTACATCGGTGCGTGCGGCCATGATGAAGTCGTTGCGGTGCAGGCCGCGCATTTCATGGCTCCACCAGGTCACGGTGACTTTGCCCCATTCGGTGAGCAGTGCCGGGTGGTGGCCGACTTCCTCGGCGATGGCGCCGACCGCGTTGGTAAAAGCCAGGGCATGGCGGAAGTTCTTGAACAGGTAAACCCGTTCCAGCTCCATATGATCGCCGCGTACTTCGATATTCCAGTCCGGGATCTCGCGGATCAGTTCGGCCAACTCTTCATCACTGACTTTTGGCGCATCGGCGCGACAGGCTTCGCATTGGGCTTGGGCAAGGGACATGGGGATTCTCCAAGGGTCAAAAGTGAGCCGTAGGATGGGTGTCGGGCCATCCTACAAAGGTTATGCCGCTTTCGGCGGAAACTTCGGTGCATGCAGGCCTAGACGCATGGCTTGCTGAACCATGGCCATGATGTCTTCATGAGCCAGCTCGAACAGGCGCTTAAGCTCCGGTAGAACAAAATACAGCGGCTGCAGGATGTCGATGCGATACGGCGTACGCATCGCTTCAATCGGGTCGAAGGCCAGGTGCTGCGGCGCGTCGGACAGGCAGTAGAGGGTTTCTTTCGGCGAGGACAGGATGCCGCCGCCGTAGATGCGCTGGCCCTGGCTGGTGTCGACCAGGCCGAACTCGATGGTCAGCCAGTACAGCCGCGCCAGGTATACGCGCTCTTCCTTGCTGGCGGCCAGGCCAAGCTTGCCGTAGGTATGGGTGAATTCGGCGAACCAGGGGTTGGTCAGCAGCGGGCAGTGGCCAAAGATCTCGTGGAAAATGTCCGGCTCCTGCAGGTAGTCCAGCTCCTCAGGCGTGCGAATAAAGGTCGCCACCGGGAATTGCTTGCTGGCTAGCAGCTCGAAGAAGGTCTGAAACGGAATCAGCGCCGGCACCCGCGCCACGCGCCAGCCGGTAGTGGCTTGCAACACCTGATTGATCTCGCCGAGCTGCGGAATACGCTCGTGGGGCAGGCCGAGTTGTTCGATACCGTCCAGGTATTCCTGGCAGGCGCGCCCTTCGATCACCTTGAGCTGGCGGGTGATCAGGGTATTCCACACCTGATGCTCAGCCTCCGGGTAATCGATAAAGCCACTGTCATCCGGTTCGCGCGCCAGGTATTGCGTGCTCTTCATCGCTGCCTCCTGCTGGGGCTTTGTTGTTTTATTTGACTCAGGAATACGTCAGCCCGCGCGGTTATGCAGCCCAGGCCGGGGTCTGATACGGGAGGAAAGGTGCGTTATTTCGTAAAGAAATGGTTACGTGTGCGGCTTTATGGCGAACTATCGTCTTGTTGCTGCGCTAATCTGTCACATATTCTTGACGAATAATCCGCCTTCAGCGCCGATTCTTTCGCGCTACGGCCCTAATAAGAAGCCAGATCAGAGCCCTGCCATGCGTATCAAAGTCCACTGCCAGAACCGAATTGGCATCCTGCGCGACATCCTCAACCTGCTGGTCGAATACGGCATCAACGTCGCCCGTGGCGAAGTCGGCGGCGAGCAGGGCAATGCCATCTACCTGCACTGCCCGAACCTGATCAACCTGCAGTTCCAGTCGTTACGGCCCAAGTTCGAGGCGATTTCCGGGGTGTTCGGGGTTAAGCGCGTCGGTCTGATGCCCAGTGAACGCCGCCATCTGGAGCTCAATGCCTTGCTCGGTGCGCTGGATTTCCCGGTGTTGTCGATCGATATGGGCGGCTCCATCGTCGCGGCCAACCGCAGCGCTGCGCAGCTGTTGGGCGTGCGGGTGGATGAGGTGCCGGGTATCCCGCTGTCGCGCTACGCCGAGGACTTCGACTTGCCGGAACTGGTGCGCGCCAACAAGTCGCGGATAAACGGCCTGCGGGTGAAAGTGAAAGGCGATGTATTTCTCGCCGATATCGCGCCGCTGCAAACCGAGCATGAAGAGAGCGATGCCATGGCCGGCGCGGTGTTGACCTTGCACCGCGCGGATCGCGTCGGTGAGCGCATCTACAACGTGCGCAAGCAGGAGCTGCGCGGCTTCGATTCAATCTTCCAGAGCTCCAAGGTGATGGCCGCCGTGGTGCGCGAAGCACGGCGTATGGCGCCGCTGGATGCGCCACTGCTGATCGAGGGCGAAACCGGCACCGGCAAGGAGCTGCTGGCCCGCGCCTGCCACTTGGCCAGCCCGCGTGGGCAGTCGCCGTTTATGGCGCTGAACTGCGCCGGCTTGCCGGAATCCATGGCCGAAACTGAGCTGTTCGGCTACGGCCCCGGTGCTTTCGAAGGCGCGCGGCCGGAAGGCAAGCTCGGCCTGTTGGAGCTGACTGCCGGTGGCACGTTGTTTCTCGATGGTGTGGGCGAAATGAGCCCGCGTCTGCAGGCCAAGCTGCTGCGTTTTCTGCAGGACGGCTGCTTCCGCCGCGTTGGCAGTGACGAGGAGGTTTATCTGGATGTGCGGGTGATCTGCGCCACCCAGGTCGATTTGTCTGAGCTGTGCGCCAAGGGCGAATTCCGCCAGGACCTTTATCACCGTCTCAACGTTCTCAGCCTGCATATCCCGCCGCTGCGCGAATGCCTGGATGGCCTGCCGCCGCTGGTGGAGCACTTTCTCGATCAGGCCAGCCGACAGATCGGCTGCCCACTGCCCAAGCTGGCGCCGCAGGTGCTGGATAAACTGGGCCACTACCACTGGCCAGGCAACGTGCGTCAACTGGAGAACGTGCTGTTCCAGGCCGTTTCACTGTGTGACGGCGGGGTGGTCAAGGGCGAACATATCCGCCTACCGGACTACGGTGCGCCGCAGCCGCTGGGCGAATTTTCAGTGGAAGGCGGGCTGGATGAAATTCTCGGGCGCTTCGAGAAAGCCGTGCTGGAGCGCCTGTTCCACGATCACCCGAGCAGCCGTCAGCTGGGCAAGCGTCTCGGTGTGTCGCACACCACCATCGCCAACAAGCTGCGCCAGCATGGCCTTGGGAAGGAGTAGGGGGCTTTAATCGCAAGAGTTGTTCGCAGTTACGAACCCTCTACTGGGTCAGCCTATCGCCGAAAATTTAGCGCTAGAGTGTGCTGATCCGCCTATGACCTGATGGACCCGCAGCAAGGATTGCCATGCCCAACATAAACCGCAGTGATGCCCAGCAACGTGCCGATGATATCGGCGTTTTCAACCGCGAACTGGCGCGCCTTGAGGCGGCTCAGGTGTTGAACCTGAGTGATAGCCAGCGCGCCAATTTGCACGGCTACCAGCAGCAATTACTCAACAGCTATTTGGCGGCTTTCGATATCGATCACGACATCCAGGCCCGCCAGCTGTCGCTGGGCATGCGCATCGCCTCGTTCCTCGGCGCGCTGGCGTTGGCGGCCAGTGTGTTTTTTCTGTTCTACCAGTTCTGGGGTTTGTTCGGCACCCAGAGCCAAGTGGCGATTCTGCTAACGGCGAGCATCGCCTCGTTCGGTTTGACGCTGTGGGTGCAACGCCTCGATAGCTCGGGCTACTTCAGCAAGCTGGCGGCGCTGGTGGCCTTTACCTGCTTTGTCCTGAACATCGTCATGCTCGGGCAGATCTTCAATATCACCCCGTCGAACAACGCCTTGCTGCCCTGGGCGCTCTATGCGCTGTTGCTGGCTTATGCCTGCGGGGCGCGTCTGCTGCTGGCGGCCGGGTTGAGTTGTTTGCTGGCCTTTGTTGCGGCGCGGATTGGCAGCTGGGATGGCATCTACTGGCTGGGTTTTGCCCAGCGGCCGGAGAATTTCATCCTGCCGGCGTTGCTGATCTTCGCGGTGCCGCTGCTGATTGATCAGCGCCGTTTTGACGGCTTTGCGGTGATCTATCGGGTATTTGGCCTGCTCGGCGTGTTTCTGCCGGTACTGGTGTTGTCGCATTGGGGCGCGGGTAGCTATTTGGATTACTCGGACGAGTACATCGAGAACGCCTACCAGATTGGCGGCTTTATACTCGCAGCCCTGGTGATCTGGCTGGGTGTGCGCCGCGAGTGGGCGGATGTGGTGAACACCGGGCTGAGCTTCTTTGTGATCTTCCTCTACACCAAGCTCTTCGATTGGTGGTGGGAGAGCATGCCCAAGTACCTGTTCTTCCTGGTGCTGGGTTTGAGTGCGGTGCTGATTCTGCTGGTATTGCGGCGCCTGCGTAGCCGCCACGGCTTGCTGGGAGGTGCGCAATGAACGGCGTGCGTGCGCATTATCTGATTGCCGGCCTGGCGTTGATTGGCCTGGTCAATGCCATTGTCCTGGCCGGTGTGGCCTGGAATCGTCAGGAGCCGGTGGAAAGCCGTCTGCAACTGTCCGAGCGCGAGCTGGCCGCGACCTACGCTTATTGGCGCAAGGACAACAGCAGCCTGGCGCTGCGCCTGGATTACCGCTGGCCGAGCCGCGCGGATGATGACAATCACTACCTGTCGATCAGTGCCGAGAAGATGGCCGAGCTGGGCTTCCAGGTGCCCACTGAGTTGACCGAGCAAACGGTACGGCGTTACCGCCGTCAGCTGGACCGTGATGCACTGCTGGTGTTGGAACTCGATGGTCCGGCTTATCAGCGTGAAGTCGCGCTGCTGGTTGCCGCCCATGCCGAGGCCCTGCGTTTGCAGAAATCGGTGCCGGATAGCAAAGAGCTGCGCGAGGCGGCTCAGCATGCCGCGAATGCACTGAATTACGAGCAACGGCGTGCCAGCCGTTTGCTGGTGGTGGATGTTGGCCTGGATCAGCAGGCATTACGGGCGCGCTACCCGGACCGTGCGCGCTACGCCATTGTGCGCAGCATTATCGAGGTGCAGGCCAGCAGTGTGGCGACCGATTGGGACGGCGAGGGCGACGACCCGCGCCCGGACAACCAGCGCTGGACCTGGCAGCTTGGCGGCTCGGCTGATACCCCTGGGGTGCAGAGCCTCAATCTGCCACAGCGCTGGCATGCGACGTTCGACAGCCTGCCGCAGCAGAACGAGCAGGCAGGCGTTGATTACTCGAGTTATCAGAAGCTGTTTAGCGCCGAAGTCGCCTTCGGCCGGCGGCTGGAGCCCTGGTTTGTCGAGTTCACCGGGCCTGTTACGACCAAGGTGCAATAGCCCGTCGCATTAGCAGCGATGCACAGTGGGGTTATTCAACCCTGCGTGGATTGGATGCAAGCGTTTCTCTACTCGGTTATACGAGTGTTCGAGCAAGCGACCCCTCAGTGGGTCGCTTTTTTTCGTCTGCCGGTTGGTGCCGCGGGATGCACTAGCGATGGTGCCGCTAATTTCGCCAATAAATTCGCTCCCTATACCATCCACTTCGGCTTGGGATAACGTCGATCCGACTTGCCTGCCTTGAGGATGGCCCCCGGCACATCATGGCCGATCAGGCCGGGCAAGGTGGCGGCGGCGTCGAGCAGAGCATCCAGGTCGACGCCTGTGTCCAGGCCCATGCGCTGGAACATGTGCACCAGGTCCTCGGTGCAGATATTGCCGCTGGCACCCGGTGCGTAAGGACAGCCACCAAGGCCGCCGAGGGAGGCGTCGAAGCGCTCGATGCCGGCATTCAACGCCGCCAAAGCGTTGGCCAGGCCCATGCCGCGGGTGTTGTGGAAATGTGCGGTGAACACCGCCTCGGGCCAGCGATGCAGCGCCTCGCGGCAGATGCGTTCGACCTGGGCCGGGTCGGCCATGCCGGTGGTGTCGCATAGGGTTACACCCTGCACGCCGATGTCCAGCAGGCGCTGGATCAGCTCGTAGACGCGGCTGTCCGCAACCTCGCCCTTGAACGGGCAACCGAAGGTGGTCGACAGCGAGGCGTTGATAAACACGCCGCTGCCCCGGCTGACCTCGATAATCTCGCGGAACTGCAGCAGCGACTGTTCCGGCGTCATACGCAGGTTTGCCAGGCCATGGGTGTCGCTGGCGGACATCACCAGGTTGATCTCGTCCACCTCGCACGACAGCGCGCGCTCGCAACCCTTCACATTGGGCACCAGCACCGTGTACTCGACGCCTGGTACGCGCTGGATGTCGCGCATCACCTCTTCGGCATCGCGCAGGTTGGGGATGGCCTTGGGCGAGGTGAAGGAGGTCACCTCGATCTTGGCCAGGCCGGTGTGGGACAGGCGGTCGATCAGGACGATCTTGTCTTCGGTGGGTACGAAAGAAGCTTCGATCTGGAAGCCGTCACGGGTGGCGACGTCCTGGATGTAGAGGCGTTTGCTCATGGCGTGATCCTGGTGGTTCGCGGCGTAGGGTGCGCTGTGCGCACCGGCTTGATTGATCGTTCCCACGCTCTGCGTGGGAATGCATCGGGTGACGCTCTGCGTCGCTGCTGTTAGGCGCGGACACAGAGCGTCCTGGGCGTTGCTCCCACGCGGAGCGTGGGAGCCATCTGGCTAGATGACGCCACGTTCGCGCAGCCCAGCGACTTGCTCTTCGCTCAGGCCGAGGCCGGCGAGGATGTCGGTGTTGTGTTCGCCCAGTTGCGGGCCGCCGGTGCCGATGCGCCCTGGCGTGCGGCTGAGCTTAGGCAGTACGCCCGGCACCTTGAGCGGGCCGGCGCTGGTCTGCACCTGCTCGATCATCTGCCGCGCCAGGTAGTGCGGGTCCTGCACGATATCGGCGGCTGTGTAGGGGTAGCCAGCCGGTACGCGGGCGCCCTTGAGCGCTTCGATCACATCATCGCGGCCGCGCTGGGCGGTCCATTCGGCAATGGCGCTGTCGATCAGCTCGGCGTGCTCACTGCGCCCGTCGTTCTGCGCCAGGCGCGGATCATTGCCCAGGTCGTCGCGGCCGATCAGGCTCATCAGGCGTTTGTAGATGCTGTCGCCATTGCCGGCGATCAGCACATAGCTGCCATCCTTGCAGGGGTAGGAATTGGACGGCGTGATGCCGGGCAAGGCGCTGCCGGCCGGCTCGCGGATATAGCCGAAGGCGTCGTACTCCGGCACCAGGCTTTCCATCATGGCGAACACCGACTCGTACAGCGCCACGTCGATCTCCTGGCCTTCGCCGCTGCGCGCCCGTTCCTGCAAGGCTAGCAGCACGCCGATCACGCCGTACAGCGACGACAGCGAATCGCCGATGCTGATACCGACGCGCACCGGCGCCTGTCCGGGGTAGCCGGAGAGGTGGCGCAGGCCGCCCATGGCCTCGCCAATCACGCCGAAGCCCGGCAGGTCGCGGTAGGGGCCGGTCTGCCCGTAGCCGGAGATGCGCAGCATGATCAGCCGCGGATTGATCGCCTTCAGCGCTTCATAGCCCAGGCCCCAGCCTTCCAGCGTACCGGGGCGGAAGTTCTCCACCAGCACGTCGGCTTCTGCGACAAGTTGGCGGACGATGTCCTGGGCTTCAGGCTCTTTCAGGTTTAGGGTCAGCGAGCGCTTGTTGCGCGATTGCACGTGCCACCAGAGCGAGGTGCCGTCCTTGATCTTGCGCCATTTGCGCAGCGGATCGCCGACGCCCGGCGGCTCGATCTTGATCACGTCAGCGCCGAATTCGCCGAGCAGCTTGCTGGCGAAGGGGCCGGCTATCAGCTGGCCCATTTCGATCACCTTGAGCCCCTGCAGGGCCATATTGCCTGTACTGGTTTGAGTCATGGCTGCACCCGATATGACTGTGCGTTTTTTGTGGGGGCAGGATGGCCCGGCGCTGGGGTGGGGGCAATTGATCAATCGCCAAGCTAGGCTTCGCGTATGGCGAAGTGTCATGCTTTAGGACGCCGTAGCCGCAGTGAGATCCTGTCACTGCTTCGTCAGGCACGAACCGGAGAGCCCCCATGCGTCGTATCGACTTCATCACCCTCAAACTCTTCGTCGCCATCGCCGACGAGCGCAGCCTGACCCGCGCCGCCGAGCGCGAGCACCTGGCCCTGGCCGCGGTGAGCAAACGTATCAGCGACCTGGAGAGCCAGCTGGGCATCGCCTTGCTCTATCGTCAGCCCAAAGGCGTCGAGCTGACCCCGGCCGGCCACGCGCTGCTGCACCATGCGCGCAACATGATGGACAACCTTGAGCAGCTCAACGCCGATCTCAGCGAGTTCAGCGAAGGGGTCAAGGGCCATGTGCGCATTCACGCCAACACCTCGGCGGTGATCGAGTTTCTGCCGGAAGATCTGGCCAGCTTCAGCCGCCTGCACCCGCAGGTGAAGATCGACCTGGAGGAGCGGGTGAGCAGCGAGACCATCCGTGCCGTCCGCGAAGGACTGACCGATATTGGTATTTTCGCCGGTCATGTACCGGCCGATGATCTGCAGGTATTCACTTATCGGCACGACCAGTTGGTGCTGGTGACGCCGCGCGACCACCCGCTGGCTGGGCGCGAGGGCATCCATCTGCGTGAAGCGGTGGGCTACGATTTTATCGGCCTGCAGCAGGACGCCTCGCTGCACAGCCTGCTGCAGCATTCGGCGCACAGCCAGGGTGTGGCCTTGCGCCTGCGTATCCAGGTGCGCAGCTTCGAGGCCATCTGCCGGATGATCCATACCGGCATGGGCGTCGGCGTGTTGCCGGACCTGGCGGTGCGCACCTATCTGCCAGCCCTGGATGTACGGGTGATCCCACTGCACGATCCCTGGGCGCGTCGCGAGCTGAAAGTGGCGGTGCGCAACCTGGACAACCTTTCGCTGACGGCGAAGCAGTTGCTCGAGCACCTGTGCAATAGCGCGTCGGCAGATAAGGGTTTCGCGCGGCCTTCGTGAAAGCCGAAGGCGTGCTTGTCCAAATATGAATGTCAGGCAGCGGGGAGGGCGGAGTAGAGTCCGGCCAATCGGGGCTATCCAGTACCCGAGGCTCAGACAAAAACAACAGGAGCTCCTCCATGACGTCTTCATTTGTGCGCCGCGGTCTTGTCGGCATCGTTGCCGGTTGTGCCTTGATCGGTGCGTTATCGGCCCAGGCCGCCGAGTCGCAGCCGACCGCCCCTATTCTGATTAAATTCTCCCATATCACCGCCGACACCACGCCCAAGGGCCAGGGCGCCCTGCTGTTCAAAAAGCTGGTGGAAGAGCGCCTGGCCGGCAAGGTCAAGGTCGATGTGTACGCCAACTCCTCGCTGTATGGCGACGGCAAGGAGATGGAAGCCCTGCTGCTCAATGAGGTGCAGATGCTGGCACCGGCACCCTCCAAACTGGAGCAGTACACCAAGCAGCTGCAACTGTTCGACGACGTGGCTGCTGCCCAGCGCTTCCAGGCATCGGATAAAGGCAAGGCGCTGCTCAAATCGATGGAGAGCAAGGGCATCACCGGCCTGGCCTATTGGCTCAACGGCATGCGTCAGCTCACCGCCAACAAGCCCCTGCGCGAGCCGGCTGATGCCCGCGGGCAGAAGTTCCGCGTGCAGCCGTCCGACCTGCAAGCCGCGCAGTACAGCGCCCTGCGCGCGGTGCCGCGCAAGATGAGCTTCGCCGAGATCTACCAGGGCCTGCAGACGGGTGTAGTCAACGCCCAGGATAACCCTTGGTCGAACATCTACTCGCAGAAGTACTTCGAGGTGCAGAAGTACATGACCGAGTCCAACCATGGCATCGGCAATTACCTGCTGATCACCAACACCGAATTCTGGAACGGTTTGCCTGCGGATATTCGCACGCAGTTGGAAGCCATCGTCGATGAGGTCACCGTTGAGGTGAACCAGCGCGCCGAAGCGCTCAACGCCGAAGCTCGCCAGGCCATCGTCGACTCCGGCAAGAGCGAGATCATCGCCCTGACGCCTGAGCAGCGTGCCTCCTGGCGTGATGCTGTGAGCCCAGCCTGGAAGGCCTTCGAGGCCGATATCGGCGCTGATGTGATTGAAGCGGCTCAGGCAGCCAATCAATAAAAGTGCCTGGGTGTTTGCAGGCAAATAGAGCCCTCCAAGACCATGGTCGTAGAGCGGTAAGACCATGGTCGAATGGCTCAAAGGTGGGGTCCTGGCTACAAAATGGCCCATAGAACAACAACTACCCACCGAGGTGTTTCTGATGAGTGCTGCGTCCTTGTATCCCGTGCGCCCTGAGGTGGCCGCCCAGTCGCTGACTGATGAGGCCACCTATAAAGCCATGTACCAGCAGTCGGTGATTAACCCCGATGGTTTCTGGCGCGAACAGGCCCAGCGGCTGGACTGGATCAAGCCGTTCACCAAGGTCAAGCAGACCTCTTTCGACGATCACCACGTCGATATCAAATGGTTTGCCGATGGCACCCTCAACGTTTCCTACAACTGCCTGGACCGTCACCTGGAAGAGCGTGGCGATCAGGTGGCGATCATCTGGGAAGGCGATGACCCGTCCGAGCACGAGGAAATCACCTACCGCCAGCTGCACGAACAAGTCTGCAAGTTCGCTAACGCCCTGCGTGGCCAGGACGTGCACCGCGGCGATGTCGTGACCATTTATATGCCGATGATTCCGCAGGCGGTGGTAGCGATGCTGGCCTGTACCCGTATCGGCGCGATCCACTCGGTGGTGTTTGGCGGCTTCTCCCCGGAAGCGCTGGCCGGGCGCATTATTGATTGCCAGTCCAAGGTGGTGATCACCGCCGATGAAGGCCTGCGTGGCGGCAAGAAAACCCCGCTGAAAGCCAACGTCGACGACGCGCTGACCAACCCGGAAACTGCGAGCATCCAGAAGGTTATCGTGTGCAAGCGCACCGGTAGCCCGATCAAGTGGAACCAGCATCGCGACATCTGGTACGAAGACCTGATGGCCGTGGCTTCCAGCCATTGCGCGCCGAAGGAAATGGGCGCCGAGGAAGCGCTGTTTATCCTCTATACCTCGGGCTCCACCGGTAAGCCGAAAGGCGTGCAGCACACCACCGGCGGTTATCTGGTGTATGCGGCGCTGACCCATGAGCGGGTGTTCGACTACAAGCCGGGCGATATCTACTGGTGCACCGCCGACGTCGGCTGGGTTACCGGCCACAGCTATATCGTCTACGGCCCGCTGGCCAATGGTGCGACTACGCTGCTGTTCGAAGGCATCCCGAACTACCCGGATATCACCCGGGTGTCGAAGATCATCGACAAACACAAGGTCAATATCCTCTACACCGCACCGACTGCTATCCGCGCCATGATGGCTCATGGCGATGCGGCGGTAGCTGGTGCCGATGGCTCCAGCCTGCGTCTGCTCGGCTCGGTTGGTGAGCCGATCAACCCGGAAGCCTGGAACTGGTACTACAAGGCCGTCGGCAAAGAGCGTTGCCCGATTGTCGATACCTGGTGGCAGACCGAAACTGGCGGCATCCTGATCAGCCCGCTGCCGGGCGCTACCGCGCTCAAGCCAGGCTCGGCGACTCGTCCGTTCTTCGGCGTGCAGCCTGCTCTGGTGGATAACCTTGGCAACCTGGTCGAGGGCGCTGCCGAAGGCAACCTGGTGATCATCGATTCCTGGCCGGGTCAGGCGCGGACTCTTTACGGCGACCATGACCGTTTCGTCGATACCTATTTCAAGACCTTCAAGGGCATGTACTTCACCGGTGACGGCGCGCGCCGTGATGAGGACGGTTACTACTGGATTACCGGCCGCGTTGACGACGTGTTGAACGTGTCGGGCCACCGTATGGGCACAGCCGAGATCGAAAGCGCCATGGTTGCTCACCCGAAAGTCGCCGAGGCCGCCGTGGTTGGCGTGCCGCACGACATCAAAGGGCAGGGCATCTATGTCTACGTCACCTTGAATGGTGGCGAGCAGCCTTCCGAGCAATTGCGCCAGGAGTTGAAGAACTGGGTGCGCAAGGAAATCGGTCCGATTGCCTCACCGGACGTGATTCAGTGGGCCCCTGGTCTGCCGAAAACCCGCTCGGGCAAAATCATGCGCCGTATCCTGCGCAAGATCGCTACCGCCGAATACGATGCACTCGGCGACATCTCCACGTTGGCCGATCCTGGCGTGGTGCAGCACCTTATCGACACCCACCGCGAGATGCAGGTTGCCTGACTTCGGTTAAACCGCCTGTAAGCAACGCCCTGTTTCGGCCACAAGCCGGGCAGGGCGTTGTGCTTTGTGTAGCGTTATCGATTTTCATCTGGGTATTTGCTTGTCACTTGGGCGTAACAACGCGCACTTTTATGGGGTGTGCGGGAACGTTTTGCGCCAGGATGGCGCATTGTTCTGGGCGGCTGTGAAAATAAAAAATGCCACCAGGCCGCGAATATAAAGGCCTGATTAAAAGTAGGCGCGTTAATTGCTTTAATAAATGGTTAACTGTCTTTTTTGTCTCTGCATAAATCCCAGGGGCTGTCAATATCCTCGCTATGCCCGTCCGGGCCTTTTGTAATTACTTGTCGCATTGAAGAAATATCGACTTTCGAGCTGTCGCTAGAATGCCGCTCACCCGGCTGGGGCCGTCTGGCTTCTGCGCAGCTTGACGGTGACTCACTACAATTCATGCAAAGCTGGATGCATACCCGAACAATCTCTGCCAACCGATGCCATTCCCATTCGAAGGAGTCACAAAATGAAGAAGATTGCACTTCTCGGCGCACTGGCGCTGTCCATGCTGTCGCCGCTGGCCATGGCTGAAGAGGCCAAGCCTCTGCGTATCGGTATCGAAGCGGCTTACCCGCCGTTCGCCTTCAAAACCCCTGAAGGTGCCATCAGCGGTTTCGACTACGACATCGGCGTCGCCCTATGCGAAGAGATGAAAGTGGAATGCAAATGGATCGAGCAGGAATTCGACGGCCTGATCCCGGCCCTGAAAGTGCGCAAGTTCGACGCCGTACTGTCTTCGATGAGCATCACCGAAGATCGCTTGAAATCGGTTGATTTCAGCGGCAAGTACTACCAGACCCCGGGCAAGCTGGCGATGAAAGCGGGTACTGTACTCAACGACCCGCTGGTTGATCTGAAAGGCAAGAAAGTCGGCGTACAGCGCGCATCCACCTACGACCGTTACGCCACCGATATCTTTGCCCCTGCCGGTATCGAGATCGTGCGTTACAGCTCGCAGAACGAAGCCTTTCTCGATCTGACTTCCGGTCGTCTGGACGCCACCTTTGCTGACGTCGTCAATATCGACGATGGCTTTATCAAGACCGACGCCGGTAAAGGCTTCGCCCTGGTAGGCCCTGACTACACCGATGAGAAATACATCGGCATGGGCGCCGGTATTGCCGTGCGCAAGGGCGATAAGGCCCTGGCTGACAAGATCAGCGCTGCCATCCTGGCCATCCGCGCCAACGGTAAGTACAAGGAAGTGCAGGACAAGTACTTCGACTTCAACGTCTACGGCGACTGATTGAGTTCGCTCAGTCGCTTTCACTGAAAGTGGCGCAAGCTGGCTATAACCTGAAGCTTGCGCCACTTTCCCGTTGTACTCCCAGGCGCCGCCCGGCGTTTGCATGAGGTAAGCAGAGCATGCTCAACGGCTACGGCTCGACCATTCTAGAGGGTGCCTGGCTCACCCTGATTCTGGCGCTGACGTCGATGGCAGTGGCCATCGTGTTGGGTTTGCTGGGTGCGGCGTTTCGCCTGTCACCAATCAAGTGGCTGGCGCTGCTGGGTGAAACCTACGCCACGGTAATCCGCGGGATTCCCGACCTGGTGCTGATCCTGCTGATTTTCTACGGCGGTCAGGACATGGTGAACCGTCTGGCGCCGATGCTCGGCTATGACGACTACATCGATATCAACCCCTTTATTGCCGGCGTGTTCACCATGGGCTTTATCTTTGGTGCTTACCTGTCGGAGACCTTCCGTGGGGCCTTTATGGCCATCCCCAAAGGTCAGGCTGAAGCCGGTGCGGCTTATGGCATGAATGGCATGCAGGTGTTCTTTCGCATCCTGGTGCCGCAGATGATTCGCTTCGCCATTCCTGGGTTCACCAACAACTGGTTGGTGTTGACCAAGGCTACCGCGCTGATTTCTGTGGTTGGTCTGCAGGACATGATGTTCAAGGCGAAAAGTGCCGCCGATGCCACCCGTGAGCCATTCACCTTCTACCTAGCCGTTGCGGCCCTGTATCTGGTGCTGACCAGCGTGTCGCTGCTGGCTTTGCGTTACCTGGAAAAACGTTACTCGGTCGGCATCAAAGCCGCTGATCTGTAAGCGGGGAGCGCAGCGATGATTTTTGACTACAACGTAATCCTGGAAAACCTGCCGCTGTACTTTGGTGGTGTACTGGTCACCCTGAAAATTCTGCTGATTTCCCTGGCGTGCGGCCTGGCTCTGGCCATTCCCCTGGGGTTGATGCGCGTCTCCAAATCGCCTCTGATCAACTTTCCGGCCTGGCTCTACACCTACGTAATTCGCGGCACACCGATGCTGGTGCAGCTGTTTCTGATCTACTACGGCCTGGCGCAGTTCGAGGCGGTGCGTGAGAGCGTGTTGTGGCCGTATTTCTCCAGCGCCACCTTCTGCGCCTGCCTTGCGTTTGCCATCAATACCAGCGCCTACAGCGCGGAGATTCTCGCCGGCAGCCTCAAGGCCACGCCCCATGGCGAGATCGAGGCAGCCAAGGCCATGGGCATGTCGCGCTTCAAACTGTACCGCCGCATCCTGCTGCCGTCGGCGCTGCGCCGCGCCCTGCCGCAGTACAGCAACGAAGTGATCATGATGCTGCACACCACCTCGCTGGCCTCGATAGTCACCCTGATCGATATCACCGGCGCGGCGCGTACCGTCAGCTCGCAGTACTACATGCCGTTCGAAGCGTTTATCACGGCCGGGCTGTTCTACCTGTGCCTGACCTTTATCCTCGTACGCCTGTTCAAGCTGGCCGAACGCCGTTGGCTGGCCTATTTGGCCCCGCGCAAGGCCTGAGGAATAGAGCATGCAGCGTATCGATCATCCACTGCCCTGGGGCTGCCCAGGAACCGAACGCCGCTTGAGCGTGTTCCGTTTCGGCCAGGGTCCGTGCAAGGCGTATATCCAGGCCTCGCTGCATGCCGATGAGCTGCCTGGGATGCGCGTGGCGGTGGAACTCAAGCGCCGTCTGCGTCAGCTGGAAGCCCAGGGGCGCCTGACTGGGGTGATCGAGCTGGTGCCGGTAGCCAACCCGATTGGCCTGGGGCAGATGTTCCAGGCGACCCATCAGGGCCGTTTTGAGATGGGCAGCGGGAAGAACTTCAACCGTGATTTCTTTGATCTGGCCGCCGCCATCGCGCCTGCGCTTGAAGGCTGTCTGGGCAGTGACGGCCCGAGCAATGTGCGGCTGATTCGCGCTGCCATGCAGGCCGCGCTGGAAGCCTTGCCGCCAGCCGGCTCGGAGCTGCAAGGCATGCAACGCCTGCTGCTCAAACATGCCTGCGATGCCGATGTGGTGCTCGACCTGCATTGTGATTTCGATGCTGCAGTGCATCTGTACCTGCTGCCGCAGCAGTGGCCGCAATTGCGCTCCCTTGCTGCACGCCTGCAGGCCGGTGCGGCGCTCACTGTCGAGGATTCCGGCGGCAGTTCTTTCGATGAAGCCTGTGCCTTGCCCTGGGTGCATCTGGCCCGGCATTTCCCCCAGGCTGCTGTGCCGTTGGCCTGCCTGGCAGTAACAGTCGAACTGGGCGGCATGGCCGATACCGGCAAACCCGAGGCCGAAGCCAGTGCCGAAAGCATTCTGGCGTTCCTTGCCGAACAGGGCCTTATTGCCGGTGACTGGCCGCCAGCGCCCGCTGAAAGCTGCGATGCCACGCCGTTTAACGGCGCGCAATACGCCTATGCCCCCCATGCCGGGGTGGTAAGTTTTTTGCAGCCGGTGGGCGCGCGGGTGAAGGCCGGCGATCCATTGTTTGAAGTGATCAATCCTCTGGATGATCGCCACACAACTGTCTGCGCCGTTACAGATGGTGTGCTCTATGCGCGCGAGCGGTTGCGTTTTGCTCAGCCCGGTTTGTGGTTGGCTAAAGTGGCCGGTCGTACCCCTATTCGCCAGGGTCGCTTGCTCAGCGACTGATTCAAGAGAGTGGAAACCATGTACAAACTTGAAGTTCAGGATCTGCACAAGCGCTACGGCAGCCACGAAGTATTGAAGGGCGTGT
>DASRUM010000253.1:0-4122 GCA_035655415.1 Pseudomonas sp. | reverse complement strand
CGCCATAGCGCGAACGGTCGCCGCTAGCCCGCCATGGCAGGCCGCAGCGACATGAAAATCCCTTTCACCCTCGGCCTGCGCGGCCGCCTGATCCTGTTGCTGCTGGCGGCGTTCGCCGCGCTGAGCGGCCAGATCGTCTGGTATTCGATCGAGAACCGCGACGAGCGGCTAAGCGACGCATCCGAACACCTCCTGCGTAACACGCAACTGATTGCCGCCCGGCAGCAGCGCATTACCGCGAGGGCCGATGCAGTTTTGACCGGGCTGATACTGCGTCCGGATTTGCGCCCGGACGTCTCCACCGAGACCTGCTCGCGGACACTCGCGGCCATCCTGCAGCAGGAACCGACGTTCGTTCAGGTGGGGATGACGCGGCACGACGGCGTGGTGGCCTGTGCCGCGGTACCCCCCAAAGGCCAGGTCAGCTTTGCCGACCGCAACTGGTTCCAGTCGGCCCTACAGTCGCACGACATGGTCATCGGCGACGTGGTGACCGGCCGCATCGTCGGCAAGCCGATCATCACCTTCGCCAAGGCGCAGCGCGACGAGGCCGGGCGCGTTGCGGCCGTCTTCTACCTGTCGCTGAACCTGGAATGGCTGCGTGACGAACTGGCGACCGCCCGCCTGCCGGAAGGCTCCCGGCTGGTGGTGGTGGACGCCAAGGGCACCGTGGCCGTGCGCCATCCCGATCCCGAGGGCTGGGTCGGCAAGAGTGCCGAAAATCTGCCGCTATGGCGGCGCATTCAGGCAGCGGGCGGTGAAGGCGTGGCCGAGGACAGCGGTCTGGATGGAGTGCACAGGGTTTTCGGCTTCACGCCGCTGCTGGACACGGTTTCCGGCCGCATGACCCTGTGGCTGGCCCTGCCGAAGGCAGTGGTGGAAGCCCCCGTGCAACGCCAATTGTGGCTCAGCCTCGCCTTCGCGCTGGCCGTGCTCGTCGCCACGCTGGGGCTGGCAATCCTGGGTGGCAACCGGCTGCTGCTGCGCCCCCTGCTGGCGCTGGCGCGGGCGGCGGAGCGCCACAGCGCCGGCGACCTCGGCGCCCGCAGCGGGCTGCCGCACACCGCCGACGAGATCGGGTGGCTGGCACGGACGCTGGATGAATCCGCCGCCACTGTCGAGGACCGGGAGCACCGGCTCGCCTACGCCAACCACGCCCTGCGCGTGCTGTCGGCCGGCAACCGGACCCTGTTGCGTGCCACGAGCGAGCAGGAACTCCTTGAGGAAATGTGCCGCGCCATCATCGAGGCTGGCGGCTATCGCCTGGCCTGGGTGGGGTTTGCCGAACACGACAAGCGTGTGAAGCTGGTGGCCTCCTGGGGCGTCGAGGCGGACTTTCTCGCCAGCCTGAACCTCACCTGGGACGAAACCGCAGCGGGCCAGGGGCCGACCGGCACGGCGATCCGCCGGGGCATTCCCATCGCCTGCAGCAATGTCCAGACCGATCCGGGCTATGCGCCCTGGCGGGAACAGGCGCAACGCTATGGCTATGCCTCGTCGCTGGCCCTGCCGCTGCGGCTGGACGGCGCCGTCATCGGCGCGCTCTGCATCTGCTCCGCGGAAGCGGATGCCTTCGACGCGGAGGTGGTCGAACTGCTCAGCGAGGCGGCGAACGATCTGGCCTACGGCATCGCCACGCAGCGCGCCAAGGCCGAGCACAAGCGCACCCAAACCGAACTGCAACGGCTGGAAAGACAAAACACGCTGATCCTCGACGCGGCCGGCGAAGGCATCTTCGGCCTAGATATGGAAGGGCGCGCCACCTTCATCAACCCGGCCGGCGCGGCGATGTTGCAATGGACGGCGGAAGAGATTGCCGCCCAGACCATGCATGCCCTGCATCATCACACCCGCGCCGACGGCACGCCCTACCCGCGCGAGGCCTGCCCCATCCACGCCGCCTACCGCGATGGCGCCGTCCATCGCGTGACCGACGAGGTGTTCTGGCGCAAGGACGGTACGAGCTTCCCCGTCGAATATGTCAGCACACCCCTGCGCGACGAACGCGGCGAACTGGCGGGCGCGGTGGTCAGCTTCAGTGATGTCAGCAAGCGCAAGCAGGCGGAAGAGAAGCTGCGGGAGACCCGTGACTATCTGGAAAATCTGTTCAACCATGCGAACGCCCCGATCATTGTGTGGGATCCGTCATACCAGATCACCATGTTCAACCATGCTTTCGAGCACCTGACCGGTCGGGATGCCAACGAGGTCATCGGCAAACAGATCGACACCCTGTTTCCTGCCGACCGCAAGGATGAAGCACTGTCTCATATATATCAGACCAGGACAGGCGAACGCTGGGAAACGGTTGAGATACCGATACTGCATTCGAACGGAGAGGTCAGAACAGCTTTGTGGAATTCCGCGACGCTTTATTCGGCTGACGGAAAGAGCGTAGTGGCCACCATGGCGCAGGGGCAGGACATCACCGAGCGGAAGGCGGCGGAAGAACAGATTCGCAAGCTTTCCCTTGCCGTCGAGCAGAGCCCGGAGAGCATCGTTATCACCAACCTCGACGCTGAAATCGAGTACGTAAACGAAGCTTTCGTCCGGGCCACCGGCTACAGCCGCGAGGAAGCGATTGGCCGGAACCCGCGCATTCTGCAATCCGGCAAGACGCCGCGCGCAACCTATGATGCCCTGTGGCAAGCACTGACCCACGGCGAGCCGTGGAGAGGCGAATTCATCAACCGCCGCAAGGACGGCAGCGAATACATCGAGTTCGCCATCATCACGCCTATCCGCCAGCCCGACGGGCGCATCACCCACTATGTCGCGGTGAAGGAAGATATCACCGAGAAGAAGCGCCTCGCTGACGAACTCGATCAGCACCGCCAACACCTGGAAGAACTGGTCGAAACCCGGACGCATGAGTTGGCCCAGGCCACGATTGCGGCCGAAGCGGCGAACCAAGCCAAGTCGGCCTTCCTCGCCTCCATGAGCCACGAGATTCGCACCCCGATGAACGGCGTGATCGGCATGATCGACGTGTTGCAGCAGAGCAGCCTGAATAGCTCGCAGATGGAGTCGGCGAATATCATTCACGACTCGGCGTATTCCCTGCTGGCCATCATCAACGATATTCTCGACTTCTCCAAAATCGAGGCCGGCAAGCTCCAGATTGACAGCCTGCCGATGTCTGTCGCCGAGGTGGTGGAAGGGGCATGTAAAACCATAGACCACATGGCCTTGAAGAAAAACGTGGAGCTGACGCTGTTCACCGACCCTGCCATTCCCGCAGCAGTCATGGGCGATGCGGGGCGGTTGCGCCAGATACTGATCAACCTGGCGAACAACGCCATCAAGTTTTCCAGCAGGCAGACGAGGCAGGGCAAGGTGTCGGTGCGCGCCGTGCTGGTCGAAAGTGGGCCGGACGGGCAGAGTCGTTTCCCCCTCCCCAACCCTCTGGAGATACCCTCTCCTCAATCCTCTGAAGGATCTACTAGCCATTCGACCAAGCACGATGAAGCCGTGCAAGTCGCTGGTTATCCCGCAAGCGGGAGAGGAGGCGAACGAGAAGAGCAATTATCAATACCTGAATCGCTTCGCGATGTTGAGCAAATCCTGCTGGAGTTTCGCGTGACCGACAACGGCATCGGCATGGATGAACAAACTCAGGCGCGGTTGTTTACCGCCTTTACCCAGGCCGACTCATCCACTACCCGGACTTACGGCGGCACCGGGTTGGGGCTGGCCATCTCTGGCCAGTTGGCCAATATCATGGGCGGCAAAATCGCGGTGCAGAGCGAACCTGGCAAGGGCTCGATGTTCAGTGTGCGGCTGCCGTTCAAATTGGCACCGGACGTAGGGCGGATGAGCGTAGCGTTATCCGCCGAAGGGGATTGTCGGAAGGCGCTATGCTTTTCCGACCTACAAAACCTGCCCTGTCTGGTAGTGGGCGGCGCGGAGAGTCTGGCCGATGATCTCGCCGCCTATCTTGAGTACGACGGTGCGCTGGTTGAGCGGGTGGAGGACTTGGCGGCTGCCAACAAATGGATAGCCGGTCGCACACCCGGCCTGTGCGTCGTGGTCATTGACACCGCAGGCAGCCCGCCGCTGGCCACGCCGTTACTGGATGGCCTGCGCGTTGCGGCCCGCGCCCACCCGGAACAGCAAACCCGC